>JALOLX010000137.1 GCA_025455765.1 Flavobacteriales bacterium
GGTCCGCACGTGTGCTTCCGCTTCTGGAAGAACGGGGTGCAGGTGGATCACCTGAAGGAGGAATTCCCCAGCGCTGAACCGCTCGCCAGTGAAGAGATGCCAGCCTTCCTGCGCGTGCGCGACACCCTTGCGCTCGATCTGGACAATGCGCTGGTGGCGTTGCGCGAAGGACGCGTGGTGCTCTTCTGAGGAGCAGCCTACAGGGTGCGGATCGCAGCGTTGTCGTAGGTGCCGCTGGTGGTGCGGTCAACACTGTGCAACAAGGCAGCGGCCAACACGTCATGGGGCATCGGTCGGTAGCGCGCAGGTAGCAAGGGGGAAAGCACACGTGCCACTGCGATGCCGATGCGCTCGCCTATACGCACTTCCTTGCGTGGGCCGGTGAGGATGGAGGGTTGGAACAGGTGGAGGGTCGGCAGGCCGAGCGCCTTCATGTCGCGCTCCATCTCGCCCTTCACCCGGTTGTAGAACACGCGTGAATGCGCATCCGCCCCAATGGCGCTCACTACGCTCATCACCGGTACGCCTTGCGTTCTGGCCCATCGCCCCAAGCCCACCACAAGGTCCTTGTCCACATGGATGAACTTCGCTTGATCGCCGCCCTCCTTGCCGATGGTGGTGCCCAGGCAACAGAGCACGGCATCCACACGCTGGGGACGCAACGCGTGCAGCAGATCGGCGTGTACCCATTGCTCCAGCTTGGGGTGGTGGGCCAGCGGGATGCGTACCACAGCGATGACGCGTTCGTAACGCGGATCGGCCAGTGCCTGTTGCAGCGTGGTACTGCCGATGAGCCCTGTGGCACCAGCGATGAGGATGGTCTTGGACATGCTGCAAGGTAGCCCCTTGACGATCGCCGTCGATCGCATTATGTTTGCATCGTAAACAAGTTTATGATGAACTCTGAACTCACGCCGCAGGAAAGCCTTCGCCTCATCGAAGGCATGATCGGTCAGGCCCGACGCAGCTTCAGTCGCATGAGCTTTTACTTCCTGTTGTGGGGCGTGTTGCTCATCGCTGCGATGATCGCCACGTATCTGCTGCAGGACAACGTACAGGGCTGGCAGAACGGAGCGCCGTGGGGTGTGGCCGGTGCGCTCGGCGGCATCATCAGTGCCATCCATGGAGCGCGCGAAAGCAAACGCGAAGTGGTGTCCAACCCCATGGACAGCACCATCGGCTGGCTGTGGGGTGCCTTCGTGATCACCATGCTGCTGCTCATCGCCTTCACGGTGGTGGGCCGCACGGATGCCACGGTGGCCATCACCATGCTCACGGGCTTGCCCACGTTCCTCACCGGACAGATCATGCGTTTCAGGCCATTGCAGTTGGGCGGAGTGCTGTTCTGGGTGGCCGGTATCGCCATGCTGGTGCTCCGCGACCCATTGGCCACGCTGGTGCTCTACTGCGCATCCATGCTGCTGGGCTACATCATTCCCGGCATCCTGCTCAAACGCCACGAGGATGGGCTTCGCGCCGCTTGATCCGGTGTTGCACAACCAGCTGCGGCTGGCGGTGGTAAGCCTGCTGATCGCCGTGGACGAGGCCGACTTCACCTACCTGCTTGAACGCACCGGTGCCACGCGCGGCAACCTCAGTGTGCAACTCACCAAACTGAAGGAGGCCGGCTACGTGCAGATCACCAAAGGCTACAAGGACAACTACCCCAACACCCGCTGCACGCTGACGAAGGCTGGCATCAAGGCCTTCGAGCAGTATGTGAAAGCGATCAAAGGTTACCTCCAATGATGATGCGATCGATGTTCATGCTCGGCCTGTTGCTGCTACCCTGTGCGGGCAGAGCACAGACCTTGCATACCGTTGAGGTCTTTGTGAAAGGCCTTCGAGCGGAAGATGGCGGGCAGCTCTACCTGCAGCTATTGAACGCTTCCGGTGAACAGGTGAACGCTGTGAAACTCCCCATCGAACGCTCGGTGGTGTTGCACCGCTTTACGGATGTGCCACCGGGCACCTACGCAGCACGGTGTTATGCGGATGTGAACGGCAATGCTCAGCTGGACCTGGGGTTCATGGGCATTCCCAAAGAGGCCGTGGGCAGCTCCAACAATGCCAGGGGCTTTCTATCGGCGCCCAAGTTGAAGGACATGCTGTTCACCGTGGACCGTGCCACCACCATCAGTTTCGCTGTCATCTATTACTGAACCGCACATGGATACGCACCGCATCCTTTCCGCACTGCACATCGCATCGAGCATCCTTGCGTTGGTCCTTGGGGCCTGGGTGCTCATCGTTCACAAAGGGGACCGTCGTCATCGCCGGATGGGAAGGGCCTATGCCATCAGCATGTTGCTGGTGAACGCCACGGCCTTCGGCATCTACCGCTTGTTCGGTGGTTTCGGTCCCTTCCATGTGGCCGCCGTGATCAGCCTGTTGACCCTTATTGCCGGCATGCGCCCGGTGCTGCTGCACAAGCGGCCGAAGGACTGGTACACCACGCACATGATCTTCATGTATTGGTCGGTGGTGGGGCTCTATGCCGCGTTCGCATCCGAGCTGCTGGTGCGGTTGCCAGAGCGCCCCGGTGCCTATTTCGGGCTGCTGGTGGGGGGCGCAACGGCAGCGATCATGGCAGCGGCCGGGTACTTCCAAGGGCGGCTGGTGAAGCGCTGGTCGGCCGAGGTGGGGGCACGGCATTGAGCTTTAGTTGGTCGATAAGTATCGGCGGTCCGTCGTTCGCCAAAGCTTTCTGTCGAAATGTTGCAACGTGCCGGAACGATGCCCGTACCCATGCTCCCAACCCATAAACCCCAGGACCATGGAACCCAAGTACCGCACCCTGCTCCAAGCCGTAGCCATCGCCGCTGTGTTCGCCACTGTTTGGTATTACCAGCAACCCGAAGCTCCCCAGGTGGCCGATAGCGCTGTACACGCCGAATGATGCGGCACGCGCTGCGGAGGTCGTATCTTTCGGCATCCAATCTACGCGTCATGCACCGTTCGCTGTTGTTGCTCGGCATCGTTCCGTTCCTGCTGCTCTCCTCCTGCAAAAAGGAGGATCCTGTGGAACCTACGCCAACGCCTGATCCGGCGCCGGTGGATCTGGACCTCAGCATCACGGGGGCTGAAGGTGTGCGCATGATACTGGATGGTACCGAAGTGTCTCTCGTTGCTTCCGATGGTAGTGATCTGTTGACCATCCCGGAGACCTTCGGCCAGACTGCCACTCCGCCTGCTCTTTCGCAGCGCTACTACTCCTGCTATTTGTACAATGGCGCTGTTGATCTGGAGCGATTCCGCATGGTGAAGGGAACGCTTTCCTACGAAGCGCCCCAAGTGATCCCCGATGCGATGTACGGATTCTTCGCACCGGCCGCCTATTCCTACGGTGTGGCGACCCTGGGTGGTGATGGTATCGAACTCACCTACACCGATGCGACCGGTACGCCCTGGCGTACGACCTGTGCCGATCAAGGCACGAACACCTTCACCATCGTTGAGGTGGAGAATGGAACTGACACTTCCGGACCTTTCGTGATCGTGAAGGCTGACTTCACCGCCACCTTCGGCAATTGCGCTACCGGTGCCACAAAGACCGCCAGTGATGGCGTGTTGGTATTGCGCTTCCAGGAGTTTCTCTAGAAGCCATCTCAAAATCAGTAGTGTCCGGGGAAAGTTTTTCGGTCGAGCCAAAAGAACGGGGGCCGAAGCCCCCGGACATGGATTAGGTTTCGGGTATCTCACATCCGATCCCCATCCACATGAGCGAAGCTAACCTGTTTGCCGGACAACCGGTGATGAGCCAATTGCTGTCACTGATCCCGAAAGGGCTTCTAAAGGAACTCTCAGAGAAGCATGGTGCGGACCGTTATTGTAAGCGGTTCTTCGCTCAGGACCATGTGGTGGCCATGCTATACACGAGCTTCAGTGGATGCGAGTCACTGAGGGAGGTGATCTGTGGCATGCAAGTGAATCAGTACCGCCTATTGCACTTGGGACTGCTCAATACTCCATGCAGGAGCACACTTGCCGATGCCAACGCCCGTAGACCGGAGGCGTTTTTTGGTGACCTTTTCCATCGGCTGCATCGACTGCACATGGGTGGTTTACCGGACAGCCTGCCGAAGAACAAACGCTTGCTTGATCGTTTGTTCATCTTGGACAGCACCACCATAAGCCTCTTCACCGAGACCATGCACGGGGCGGGCGCCTACCGCAGCAATGGGCGCAAGAAGGGCGGCGCCAAGGCCCATGTGCTCATGCGGGCTGTGGAGGACATGCCCTGTTTCGTGCATCTGACGGAGGCCCGTGTCAACGACCGAGCGGTGCTCGAACACCTGCCTTTGCCCGAAGGCTCGATCATTGTCATGGACAAAGGCTTCAACAGCTATGCGCAGTACGATCAATGGGACAGCCGCCATATCACGTATGTGACACGCCTTACTGAGAGCGCCGCACTTCGAGTGGAGAGCGAGCGCCCTCTCTCACAGCATCAGCGGGACTTGGGCGTGCTCAGCGACCAGAACGTAGTGCTTGCCCAGCACAGCAACACAAAGGTCAAGCGCATTAAGGCCAGGGTAGTGGGCTTCCATGACGCCACAACGGGACGCACGTTCCGATTCCTCACCAATGACCACACGCATGCGCCAGCCACCATCGCAGGCATCTACAAACAGCGCTGGCAGATCGAGCTCCTCTTCAAGCGCATCAAGCAGCATCGCCCTCTTCGCTACTTCCTCGGCGACTCGCCCAACGCTATTAAGATCCAGATATGGTGCGCGTTGATCGCAGATCTCCTGATCAAAGTGGTCAAGGACCAGGCAGAGCGCATCGCTCCACGCCGATGGTCTTTTAGCAATCTGGCCGCGATCGTACGCCAGCACCTAGGCACCTATGTCCACCTGATGAGCTTCCTGAAACACCCAGAGAAAGCCTTGCTCAACTATCGTCCACCACCATCCCAGGACCACCAACTCAGGCTTGCTCTCTTCCGACAGGGGGCTTAACTCAGACCTCGGCCGCATCACCTCACGCCCAGCGGGGCTCTTAGGAGGTCAAATACCACGTACCAGAATTTCCCCGGACACTACTGATCTCAAAATGATCCTTCGGGCTGTACCGGGGCCTTTTTCGGGCATCCGTCGTTGCTCAACCCTTACAGAGCGTCCAGCTATGCCTATGCTCGGGTTTCGCGCCTAGGCTGCCCGAAAAATTCCTCCGGCTCGCTGCCAAAAACTATTTTGAGACGGCTTCTAGCACGATCGATGCTACACGCACCGCGACGGGCGGTGTGCTGGTGCTGCGGTTCAGGGATGTGTAGGTTCTCCGCTCTTCCGCGCTCATCAGCTTCGTGCTCCGTCGTGCTCATATAGTGGATCTGGATCAGCCTGAGCGTACAGGTCCTTCGGGTTTTTGTTCAACTCGTTCACCGTTGATCTTCCTTCGAAGCACGTGGTCGGGGAACACGCGCAGGATGCGTGCGTCGGTCGTTCCGGTCATCGTGTAGTGAGTGAATGATCTCTGTCGCACAAGCCGCTGAAAGGCTTAGGGTGTTCGTGATACCGGTCCGTTCCGCTGGTCCGAACAGTGGTTCCAGTGGTCTTCGCGCGCACCTGTGATGCGCCCTCGCGCATACACGTGCGAGGCCATCTGCTTGGTCGTAAATGCC
>JALOLX010000138.1 GCA_025455765.1 Flavobacteriales bacterium
CGCCGTCATCAGGTTCCACCGCGTCTGCATCAGCAGTTGGTCGCGGTGGTCCGCCACATACGGGTCAACGTCCTCGTACCGCACAGGGGTGGACTGTTGCGGCAGAACGGTATCGGGGGAGAGGGGGGCGGTGGGCTCCATGGCGATTCTACAGGACCGCCAAAATAGCGCCTCGTTACATAGCCTGCATGCGCGTCACCCTCAGCGCACCTTCAGCACGTTGCGCACCTGCTGGATGCCTTCGTTCTGCAGGCGCACGTAATACACGCCCGCCGGTTGGTCGCCCATGTCCACATCCACGGTATAGGTGCCTGCGGGCGTGGGTTGGTTCACCACGGTGCGCACCAGCCTGCCCTGCTCATCGTACACCTGGATCATCAGACGGCCGCCCTTGCTGGAATAGCTCAACGTGGTCCGCTCGGTGAAGGGGCTCGGGTAGGCGTTCAGCACATTGAGTCCGGCCGACTGGTTGAGCGCATGCGTGCCGGTCATCAGGCATCCGGCGGGATCGATGAGGTTCAGCGGCTGGTAGCTGTCCAACAGGATCGCATCAATGTCGCTTTCGCCCAAGCAGAACCAGTCCTTCAGCACGCTGGCATACACCGATCGGAAGTCGTACTGCATGGCCAGGTTGGTCTGGAACGTGGCGTTGGCGGGGATATCCGGATTGGTCCCCATCATACCCGGGATCACCTGGGTGCCGAAGAGGAACATGGGTTGCGCGCTGCCGTGGTCGGTGCCGAGCGATGCATTGTCCACGATGCGGCGCCCGAATTCGCTGAAGGTCATGCCCAGCACACGGTCCTCCAAGCCCAGCAGTTGCAGGTCGTCCTGGAAGGCGTGGATGGAATCGCTCAGACCTTGCAACAGGTTCGCGTGGGTGCCAAGCGTATGGTCGTCCGCCACCACCTGCTGCGCATGCGTATCGAATCCATCGATGCTTACCCAGTAGATCTTGGTCTTCAGTCCGCCGCAGATCAGCTGGGCCACAAGCTTCAGGGCACTGGCCAGTTCGGCACCGGGCGCGTTGCCTTCGGGGTAGAGGGTGCTGAGGTTGCAGCCCGCCACCGCCGCGTTCTGGATCACATCGCCGTACAGATCGGTCTGCCGCTGCACCTGACGCACGAAGGCGAGCTTACCGCCGTTGCATGCCGCGGAGACCGGATCATTGTAGATGTTGCCCGAGAGGTTCAGGGGATCCTCGCTGCCGTAGATGGCGGTCCCCATGCTTACGCCTTGGTACTGCAGCGCTGGACCGATCGGACCACCGATGCGGATGGCCAGCGGATCGGGCATGTCTACGTTGGGGTAGCCCGCCGGGAAGTTGGGGTACTCCATGTTGAGGTACCGTCCGGTCCAACCTGAGCTCAGCAGTTGATCGGAATTGGCGCCGGTCTCCATGATGTCCGTGGCGCGGAAGTGCGAGAAGTTGGGCTCGGGATAGCTCACCCCTTGTACAATGGCGAGCTTGCCATCTTCCCACAGATCGCGCATGCCCCCCATGGCCGGGTGGAACGCGGTGCCGTTCAGACCCGTTAGGGGAAGGGTCTGCGAGGACGGGATCAGTACGTTCTGCCGCTTGATCGCCAGCACGTCGTATTGATCGAGGGGGATCACGGTGTTGAGGCCGTCATTCCCACCGAAGAGCTGCACCACCACAAGCACGCGGTCTTCGGCGGCATCGTTGAGCAGGGGGGCGAGCAGGGAGCTGCTGGCACCGCGTACGGTCAGTCCGCCCACGGTCGCCACGGCGGAAGTACGGAGGAAGTTCCTTCTGTTCATGGTGACGGTGGATCAGTGGAGTTGGGTCTCTGCGGCCTGTGCCATGTCAAGCATCAACCACAGGAGGAGTTGCGGCACCAGTTGGGCCGTCATGTCCGTGGTGTTGGGATCGTTGCTGTAGATCTCCCAGGCGTCGCTCCAGTAATAGTCGCTGGCCTGTCCCAGCAACAGGTAGTTCGTCTTCAACTGGTCGCGCACGGCTTGTGAGACAGGCACAGCGAACAACAGATCGGCCATCTCGGCCACCACCACATTGGGGTCGAAGGGGTCGCTGAAGCCCGCCACCAGTTGAACGGGATCCACCTTGAACTCCAGGTTGCGGCTCGGCACGTGGAACAGGTTGTTGCCCGTGGCGAAGCCGGTGTAGATGATGCCCAGCATCGAATTGTTGCGCGCCGGATAGGTCGCCGTATCCAGCCACACATTGTCGTACGACGGGAATTGATAGTACGCAGGCCAGCCGGCCACGTTGGGCGGGTTCAGTATTTCTTGTCCGGCATAGGCGGTGAGCCAGTAGGCATCGCGCCAGTAGAGGTATTGCGCTTGGAACTGGGCGGGGGTGGGGGCCGGTAGTTCCAGCTTGCGGATGGCGCCGATCACCAGGTCGGCCGGGCTCATCACCATGCACGCCCGGATCTGTTCGCTGTAAAAATGGTCGCTGGTGAAGAGCGCGTACATCACCTGCTTCAGTTGGTCCGCGTCGCCCTGGTGCTGGCGGAACACCTCGGCCAAGGGCTCGATCACCGCGGTCTCCGTGGTCGCATCGATCTCGCCGTGAATGAAGAAGCGATAGATCTCGCGGCAGATGAACCGCGATACCTCCTCCTTGGCATAGATCATGTCCAACAGCGCGTTCAGCTCGGTGATCCCCGCCGATGGACCGCTCTGGCCCTGGATCACCGTATTGTTGAAGAAGGCGCTGAACTGCTTGTCTGCCGTGGTGTGTTGGCTGGGACGGAAGATGACGTACGGCAGCACGATCTCTTCAGCCAGGTCCTGCTCGCGAACGGTCCAGCCGGTGAGCACACGCGCTGCGGCCTGCACGTCCTCCTCTGTGTAGCCGCTGCCTTCACCCAGTGTGAACAGTTCCAACAGCTCGCGTGCATAGTTCTCGTCCGGTGCAGCGGCCGTGTTCAGGTAGCCGTTGAGGAACAGCAACATCGATCCGCTGATCGTCACATCGTACATCAGCGTGCGGTGGTTGCCCAGACAATCGTTCCGGAGCAGTTGATCGTACTCGTAGCTCAGCCGTGGGTTGAAGATGCTGAACACTTGCGCGGGCATTTGATTGTACCAGAAGAGCACCATCTTTTCCCGGATGGTGCGTTCCTGTTGTACCATCAGTCCCATTCTCCAGAAGATGTAGCTCTGGATCCGGGCTACGGTCAATTCGGTCAGCTCCTCTTCATTGCCGTAGCGCACGGTGTCCACCCAGGTGCCGCCGAAGGGAACCTGGGGGTCCAGCGCGTTCGGGTCCGGAGCATTGTTGGGGCCACCCGTGTAGAACTTGATCGGGGGCGTGGTATCGTTCACCACCGTGAGCAACGCGTTCACCACCTGCTCCATGGACTGCCCCTCAAAGTGCGCGAGGTCACTGCGGGTGACCCCGAACATGGTACGGCGCAAAAGGTGCTTCAGTTCTTCGCGGCCGAAGGGACCGGTGTAAGGTTGAAGGGGCATTGCGTGGAAGGGTGTTGATCCGTTGGACGATCCAGCCTTACAAATGTCAGATCGAACAGGCCCCTTCGCAACTGGAAGTTGACCGATCATTGCCAGTTTGCGCCCAATGGCGTGTTCATATCGACGGATGAACGGAAATGTTCACGGCTTCCGTATGTGACCGAACACCGTCCACAGGCGCTCGTCAACATCTCTCCATCGCTCGCAACGCCCGGTTGGACGAATGGCAGGAACTTTGATGGACGCTCATTCGTTCTTCCCTCACATGCATCACTTCCTGCACGCATCCTCCCTGCTGCGGTCCATTTCTCGCGCAGCGGTTCCTTTGGCATGCGCGCTGTCCGGACCGCTCGTACTGGCCGCCCCTCCCAACGATCGCTGCGATCATGTATTGCCGCGGCCGTTGCCCATGGGCGGCACCTTGGTGTTCGAAGGCACCACCGTTGACGCCACCTTTACGGATGACGCCTTGCCCGACAATGATATCGGGCAACTGGGGCTTCCCACAGTGTGGCACGCGTTCACGCTTGAACAATGCACCCGTGTTGAAGTGGCGTACTGCGGGACCACCCCTGCATTCACCAGCCACTGGGCCTTGCTGGCCAAGGGCTGCCCTGCAGCAATGACCATTCCGGCCACCAGCATCAGCGATGATGCCTGCGGCGATGGCAACCGCACCTTTGTGTTCGACTCACTCGGTGCAGGCACATTCTACCTGCCCGTTCTGAGCGACATCTTCGGCACGGCGTACGGTCCATATCAGATCACGGTGAGCGCGGGCGTGTGCACAGGAGGAACGCCACCGAACGACCTCTGCACAGGAGTTACGCCCGTCACCTTGCCAGTGGGACATGAGACCACCTTCATCGGTGATAATACCGGGGCCACCTTCGCCGGTGATGGTGCCGCAGGCACACTGTTCGGCACCGTACCCATCCCCACCGTCTGGCATGCCTTTGAGCTTACGCACTGTTCTGCGGTGGAAGTGTCCTACTGCCCCACCGATAACGGGCAGACGAACTATTGGAACCTGCTCGCCACGGGCTGTCCAGCAGGGTTCACCATCGATCCCACTCAGATCCTCGACGATCAATGTGACAACGGCATGCGCACGCTGTTCTTCGCATCACTGCAACCCGGTGTGTACTACCTGCCCGTGATCTTCGACCCGTTCGCGGGAGCCGCAGGCCCGTATGCCGTGGACGTGAAGGTGGGCGCCTGTTTCGGCGGCACTCCTCCCAACGACCTCTGCGAGACCGCATCCGTGGAACAGCTGGTGCTGGGTGTGCCCACCGTGGTGAAGGGCGATACACGCGGTGCCACTGCGGATGCGGACGGCACACCGGGCACGGTGATCGGCAACAGCGGGCTGCCCACCGTCTGGCACGCCTTCACGCTGGACCAATGCGCCCGCGTCACCGTGGATTACTGCCCCACCGAACTGCCTTATCAGTCCTACTGGGATCTGCTCGTGCGTGATTGCAGCGCTGCGGACGTCATCGCGCCATTCGCCATCCTCAACGACCAATGCGCAAGTGGCCGCCGCACCTTGGTGTTCGATGCGTTGGAACCCGGCACCTATTACCTGCCCGTGCTCAACGATGGGTTCAACGGCTCAGTGGGCCGCTATGCCATTGAACTGCTTGCGCTGAATTGCACAGGTGATACGCC
>JALOLX010000139.1 GCA_025455765.1 Flavobacteriales bacterium
CAGGAGTTCATCGATGGTCGGCCGAACGACCGCATCGGCCTGGTGGTCTATGAAGGAGAAGCCTTCACCCAATGCCCCCTGACCACGGACCATCGCGTGTTGAAAGAGCTCTTCGAACAGGCGCGCTCAGGCCTCATTACCGGTGGTACGGCCGTGGGCATGGGCCTCGCCACCGCGGTTAACCGGCTGCGCGACAGCGAGGCGAAGAGCAAGGTGGTCATCCTGCTCACCGATGGCGTGAGCAATGCCGGCATGGTACAGCCTCTGGACGCAGCGCAGATCGCCGAGCAGCAAGGCATCCGGGTCTACACCATCGGAGTAGGCACCCGCGGCAAGGCCCTCTCACCTGTCAGTCAATACCCCAATGGGCAGTATCGCTTCGACCTGGTGCAAGTGGAGATCGATGAGCCGACCTTGAAGGAGATGGCGCGCCTCACCGGAGGGAAGTACTTCCGAGCCACCGATGCGGAGAAGCTGCGCGAGATCTATGCGGAGATCGATCGCTTGGAACGCACACGCATCGAGGTAACGGAATACAGCCAGCGCAACGAAGAGTACCTCCCCTTCCTGTTGCTCGCACTGGGAGCTGTGGCGGCAGCCTTCGTACTTGAACGCACCCTGTTGCACAGTATGGCATGAGCACCACAGGCACATATCGGCTGGGACGCATCGGCTGGTCGCTGGTGGCGATCGAGCTGGTGTTCGATCTACTGCTCGTGGCTGCCGGTTGGTTGCTCTTGAACGACCTGCCCGGCTTCCGCTTCGAACGGATGCACCTGTTGTACGGGCTGCTGGCCGGGCCCTTGCTGGTGGCCATGCACCTGTTGCACTTGGGATGGCGTAACCGTTCCTTGAAACGCTTCGCGCGATCGACCACACTGCCCCGAGCGGTGCGTGCGGTGAGCGGATGGCGCAGCAGTCTTCGCTTCCTGCTCATCCGCCATGCGCTGGGCTTCGGCGTCATTGCTGCGGCCGGCCCACAGTTCGGTACACGGATGGAGGAAGTACGCACGGACGGGGCTGACATCATGGTGTGCGTGGATGTGAGCAACAGCATGGACTGTGAAGACCTTCGCCCGAGCCGGATGGATGCGGCACGGCGGGCGCTGGGGCAGCTCATCGATCGTTCCAAAGGCGACCGCATCGGCATCGTCGTGTTCGCGGGTGAAGCGTTCGTGCAGCTGCCCATCACCACGGACCGTTCTGCAGCGCGCATGTTCGCTGCCTCGGTGGACACGCGCACGGTGGGGGCCCAAGGCACTGCGATCGGTGCCGCGATCGACCTGGCACGCTCCAGTTTCGCAGCGGACAGCCCGGGAGGCAAGGCCATACTGGTGATCAGCGACGGTGAGAACCACGAAGATGATGCCGATGGTGCTGCGCGTGCTGCCGTGGAAGCCGGCTGCGTAGTGCACACGATCGGCATGGGCACCGTGCAGGGTGGTCCGATACCCGTGAAACGGAATGGCCAGGTACAGGGCTTCCATACCGACCGGGGTGGGCGCACTGTGGTGAGCGCACTGAACGAGGACATGCTGCGCGGCGTGGCGGAGGCCGGCAATGGGGTGTATGTGCGTGCCGGGCAAGGCTCGTATGGCATAGACGAGATCCTGAACAACATCCAGGGAATGGAAAAGGGCACCACCGGGACATACACCTTCACCGCACATGAGGACCGGTTCCAAGTGCCGCTGGTCCTCGCTCTCGTGCTCTTGCTCATCGCATTGCTCCTTCCAGAGAGCAGACCTGCTTCGCCATCCCGCATACGCATCGCACAACTGCTCCCTGTTCTGCTGCTGCTGGCCGCTTGTGGTGACGCACGAGAGCGAGCCGTGGACGATGCGCTCCGGAGCGGCGAGGCCTTCTACCGTAAGGGTGACCTGAGCGCTGCACTTGAACAGTATGAACAGGCTCCTGAAGATCACCGCACACGCTACAATGCCGGCGTGGTGCTGCATCAGCTGGGGCGCCTGGAAGAAGCTGCGGACCGGTTCGAGCAGGCGGCCGTGCTTGCTGACAGTGCCATCCAACGTGCCCGGGCCCACTACGACCTTGGCCATACGTGGCAGCTGCGCGCGATCGAAGCGGATACGTTGTCCGCTACCACCGGTCGCGCCATAGCGGCCTTACGACCAGGCGGGGACATCACCGAACAAGTGCGCCAGGCGGTGATGCTCGATTCCATGCTCACCGTGCAGCGCAACGCCATGCTGTTCTCCGATTCCGCCCTGCTGGAAAGCCGCACAGCATATCGGCAGGCGCTTCGGAACATGCCAGCCGACGAGGACGCCCGCCACAACCTCACCCAGGTGCAGAACACCATGGCAGCGCGGGTCAAAGCCGCAGAAGAACGAAAAAAGGCCGAGGAAGCACAGCAGGGGAAGGACCTTACCGCCCTTGCGCGGAGCATCCTGGCGAAAGCAGACTCTCTCGTAGCGCGCTATGCCTTTGACGATGCACTGAAGACCCTTCAACAAGGTCTCCAACGTGAGCCGACGCTCATTCAACGCAAGGACTACAGCGACAAGCTGGAGACCGTGACCAACGCCGCACGACCATGAAGACCCCGATCCTTCTAGCGATGTTCGCGGTATGCGTTGCCGCCCACGCACAGGACACCACGGCGACCGCTGATGCCGCGCGCTATTTCAATGAGGCTGCGCGCCAGTATGTGCAGAACACCCGGATCGAAGCGCTGCGTACCCTGGACCAGGGATTGCAGAAGTACCCGGATGACCCCAAGCTGCGAAAGCTCGCCGAAGCCTTGCTGAAGCAGCAACAGAAGGACCAGCAGCAGCAACAGCAGCAGCAACAACAACAGCAACAGCAAGACCAACAGGAACAGAAGGAGCAGCAACAGCAGCAGGGCTCGCAGCAGCAACAACAAGGCCAGCAGAACGAACAGCAGCAGGGTCCGGACCAAAAGCAGCAGAACCAACAGCAGCGTGAAGAAGGTGGAGGCCGGCCCGGCGAGATCGCGCCGCAGGATGCCAAGCGGATCCTGGATGCGTTGGAACGTGAAGAACAACAGGTGCAATCCAAATTGAAGGAACGCCAGCGGCCTGCACCCAAAGTGCCCACTGAAAAGGACTGGTAGCGATCGGACCCATGCGCATACTCCTATCCCTCCTCGTGTTCCTGGCCTGGTCTTCGGCCCATGGTCAGGAGATCGTGTTCAAGGCCTCTGTGGACCGCACAGCCATCGCTACGGGCGAGCAGGTGCAGTTGAGCATCCAACTGGTGAACAGCCGTGAACGCTTCCAAGCGCCAGAACTGGGAGGGCTCGTTATCGTAGCCGGGCCCTTCGAGAGCAGCAACATCAGCTATGTCAATGGCCGGATGAGCAGTTCCATCACGCGCACCTGGCGCCTCACGGCCACACAGCCTGGCACCTACACCATCGGTGCAGCACAGGTGAAGGTGGGCGGCGGCATCATCAGCACAGACCCCATCACCATCACTGTAAGCAAGGGCGCAGCCTCGCCCAGCGATCCCTATGCCACACAGGGACAACGTGGCGATGCCAACCTCTTCGCCACCATCACCGTGGACAAGAACAAGGTGCGCGTGGGTGAACAGCTCGTTGCCACCTACACCCTGTATTCGCGGTACAACAACTTGGAACTATCCAAATACGAACTGCCTAAGATGACCGGCTTCTGGTCCGAAGAGATCGACCTGGGCAACAGTGGTTGGGAGCCCAAGCCGCGGCAGGTCAACGGCGTAGCCTACAACGTCGCCGTCCTCAAGAAGCAGGTGCTCTTCCCTCAGAAGAGCGGCAAGCTGCGCATCGAACCACTGGAACTCACCTGCCTGGTGAACCGTTCCTTCTTTGATCGTGGCGCAAGCATCCCGGTACGCAGCAACGCACTGGAGATAACCGTGAGCGACCTGCCTGCACCGGTTCCCGCTGATTTCGTGGGAGCCGTAGGGAGCCTCGAGGTGCGTGCCACCTTGGATCGCACATCGGTGTCGGTGAACGAGCCGGTGCAGCTGGACTTGCAATTCAGTGGCCGCACCAACTTGAAGCTGCTCGAAGCACCCAAGCTGAGCCTGACATCCGACCTCGAAGTATTCGATCCCAAGACGGTGGACAAGGTGGCTGTGAACGGCGGTGGCATGAGCGGATCCCGGACCTTCCAATACCTCATCATCCCGCGGATCGACGGTCAGTTCGAACTGCCAAGGCTTACCTTCAGCTGCTTCGATCCTGAGAAGGGGCGCTACGTGCAACTGGAGACCGAAGGCTTCACCATCGAAGTGGGCGGCGCATCCACTACCGCGAGCGGGACCGTTACCGAGCGCCCCATGCAACGCGATGTACAGGTAATGGCCGAGGACATCCGCTATATCCGTACCGGTGACCTTGCCCTACGGCCAGCTGGAGATGCCCTGTTCGGGTCGGTCCGCTTCTGGTCCGCCTTGGGTGCACCTGCCCTGGCCTACATCCTGCTGCTGGGTTGGTATCGCCGCACTGCTGCACAACGCGAAGACCCCGTGCTGCAGCGGCGTATGAAGGCTGACCGTGTGGCACGCAAGGCACTGCAACAGGCGGATGCTGCGCTTCGCCAAGGGAGCGGTGCGGCATTCCACGATGCGCTGAACACGGCGCTACGTGGCTATCTGCAGGATGCCCTCACGCTTACGCCCGCCCAGCTGGACCAGCAGCATATCGGGACTGCATTGGCCTCACATACCGATGGAACAGAGGTGACCACTGAAGTGCTACGCATCCTCTCCACCTGTGATATGGCACGCTTCACCCCCGGTGGTGCCCGTGGTGACCAAGCCCTCTATGATGCCGCTGTCCAAGTGATCGGCCGCATCGAACGCATGATCCGCTCCTGATGCGCACGCTACTGCTCCTTCCGCTGCTCTTGTTCTGCTGGGCCGCCACCGCCAACCCAGCGGATAGCCTGTTACGTGCGGCGGAACAAGCCTACGCAGCCGGTGATCACCAGTCCGCGCTGACGATGTACTCCGAGGCCCTGAACCATGGTCGTTCGGCTGCGCTGCTCTACAACATGGGCAACTGCCACTACAAGCTGGGCGATGTGGCACAGGCCATTCTGCAGTATGAACGAGCGCTTAAGCTGGCGCCCGGTGATGAGGATATCCGTGCCAA
>JALOLX010000140.1 GCA_025455765.1 Flavobacteriales bacterium
CACCTCGCCGAGCACCTCATCGGTTCCGAGATCATCAAGATCGGCGGCCAGCTCAATGCCCGTATCGCCGCGGGGGAGAAGATCGCCAACCTCACCATCGGCGACTTCGATCCCAAGGTGTTCCCGCTGCCGGAAGCATATGTGAACGAGATCATCACGGCCTACCGCGAAGGGCACACCAACTACCCTCAGGCCAACGGCATGGAGGTGTTGCGTGCAGAGGTGGCGCGTACCATCGGTCGTATGCAGGGCCTGGCCTACGACAAGAACGAAGTGCTCATCGCCAGCGGTGGCAGACCCTTGATCTATGCGGCCTTCCGTACCATCGTGGATGCGCAGGACAAGGTGGTGTTCCCCATCCCCAGCTGGAACAACAACCACTACACCTTCCTGAACAGTGCGCAGCAAGTGGCAGTGCCTACTTCTGCCGAGAACCGCTTCCTACCCACTTCGGAGGACCTGCGACCACACCTCGCCGATGCATCCTTGCTCGCGGTGTGCTCTCCGCTGAACCCCACGGGCACCTCGTTCACTGCTGATCAGCTCGCGGCCATCTGCGACCTGGTACTGGAGGAGAACGCCCGCCGCGTCGGCCGCAAGCCGCTCTACCTGCTCTACGATCAGATCTACTCCGCACTCACGCTCGGCGACACCGTGCATGTGGATCCCGTTTCGCTGCGTCCGGAAATGCGGCCCTACACCATCTTCATCGATGGCGTATCGAAGGCCTTCGCGGCCACGGGCGTGCGGGTGGGCTGGGCCTTCGGGCCTGAGCGTATCATGCAACGCATGCACTCGCTATTGGGCCACATCGGTGCGTGGGCGCCTAAGCCGGAACAGATCGCCACCGCGCGCTTGCTGAAGCAGGATGCCGTGGTGGACAACATCATCGCGGGTCACCTGACGCAGATCAGCGAGCGGGTGGATGCCTTATACGCCGGTTTCCAAGCGCTGAAGGCCGAAGGGTTGCCGGTGGATGCGATCCCCGCCGAGGGTGCGATGTACCTCACGGTGAAGATCGATCTACAGGGCCGCACCTTACAGGATGGGACCGTGCTGGGCGATGCCGAGGATGTGGCGATGTTCCTCATCCGCACGGCCAACGTGGGCCTGGTACCGTTCTATGCCTTTGGTGCCGACCGTAGCGACCCGTGGTGCCGCATCTCGGTGGGCACCTTGCGCATGGACGAGGTGCCGATGATCTTCGCAAACCTGCGGAAGGCCTTGGCGCTGTTGGCGTAAGGGAGAAGCGCTGCAGCGTGTAGGTCCTTCGTCCTCCACCATTTCGGCCTTTACCAGCGCGCCGCTCTGCCGCTTTTTTCAGCGGCCTATCCGATGGATGCACGCAACCAACGCCGTTGTGAGCCGTCTTTACATGTACAACGGCCCAACTTTTCCTCGATGCATATCCATCGGTACGAGTTCCTGCTCTTGCCATTGTTGGTTGCTGGCTCAAGTACAGCACAGACCATAGGCAACTATGTCTATTCGCCAGGGTTCGGCCCGCAGCATGCACTGGAAAGGCCCGGTGGGACAACGTTGTTGATGTTCGAGAACTTCAACTGGCCAGACTCCAGTACGATCGAGTTGGTCTGGACGGATGAGTTTCAGAACATCACTCAAGCCGCCGCCTTCAGGATACCTGGCGGCTCATCCAGGGTGCATGACATGATCAGTGTGAATGACGGATGTCTCCTTGCAGCAGGTTACGCCACTCCGCCGCACATCACCCGTGTGAATGCGAACGGTGTGGTGGTCTGGTCCAAACGGTTGATGAATGAGGAACCCTTGTTCAACGCTCAATACGCGTTGCACACTGCTACGCGCGAGGGCGATGGGTCCACGCTGTACGCTTTTGCGGACGATTTTTCCACGAACACGATCATCCGCTCCGATCTGGATGGCAACGGCTCCGCTATTTCAGGGGTGCGGTCCACCGCAGGCCTGGGCTTCACGCATCGGATATCTGGCGTCGTGGATACGGATGATCCAGCGAAGGATCTGCTCTTCGGCGGTTCGGCGTTCGATCCCACCGACCAGGGCGAAGCGAAGGTCATGGTGGCGGAGTTCACTACCGAAGGCTGCACATGGATGAAGCACTACAACATGGAGCCCTTTGTTGGGGCCCTGCAATTCGAGGAGATGTGGGCCATGCGGCGTCTGACCGACGGGAATTATGTGTGCGGAGGTTACGCTACGGATGTACCGTTGGGCACTTGGCATGGCTTTGTGATGAAGTTGAACAGTGAAGGTGATGTGCTTTGGGCGCGTACCATCGAAGATCCGGTCCACCTCCGCTTCGGCGTGCGCGACATCTACGAAATGCCTGATGGTGGCCTGCTCGTCGCGGGTGACAATAGCGATAGTGCGGACGTCTCCAATACCATCGTCTCCGGGCTTTCTCCGACGGGTGAACTGCTCTGGTCGAGCCGGTATACCGGATTGGATCCCTTGAACGCCTTGTTCTTTACGTCCTTGGCGGATGAGTCGAGCGGTATGCGGCTACTCGGTCAAGGAAGATCGGTGATGCTCGATCCAACCGGGAACGGTTGCGACTTTGTCCCGTTCCCGACGTTGGAAGGTTCTTTCTTCGAGCCTCCTGTGACCTCGATTGTGCGCATCAATTCCCCGTTCAAGCCTCAGTTCGTGGGTCAACAGGTGGAGTCACGTGTGCCACAGATGTCCATCACGCTGGATTGCTTGTATAGCGCGAACTCCGTGGATGAGTTGAACACCACAGCGCCAGCCCACCCTTACCCGGTGCCGACCGACGATATGGTCTGGCTCCCGGATGTGAAGCAGGGTGATCGGATCATCGTACGCGATGCACTCGGTGCGCTGGTGCTTCAAACGCGCTATGATGTAGGCATCAGTCTGAAAGACCGACCTGCTGGTGCGTATTTCGTGGAGAACCTATCAACTGGTACGAAACGGGTGGTGCTAAGACGATGAACCCGTGAGGTGCTCAACGCCGCACCGCATAGATCCACTCATCCTCCACCCGGCCGTTCTTCACCAGCGTGCCGATGAGCTTCGCTTCCAAGGTGAAGCCAGCCTTTTCCAGCGCTTTCTGCGAAGCGACATTGCGGCCGAACGGTGTGGCAACAATGCGCATCACGTTCGGGAAGGTCGCGAAGCCCTGCGGCACGAGCTGCCGGATCGCTTCGGTCATGATGCCCTTTCCGCGGTGCGCTGCCGCCAGCCAGTAACCAAGCTCCATGTTGCAGCGCCAGAGGTCCACCTTCGGATGCAGGCCGATGGCACCCACACATTCGCCGGCCACCTCGATGCAACGGCGCAAAGGAACGGGCTGCATCGCTTCCTCGAGGAAGGCACGGGCGTGCGCTTCAGTGTATGGGTGCGGAATGGGATCCGTGAGGTTGGCCGCCACGGTAGGGTCGTTGGTATGCATCACAAAGGCGGTCGGGGCATCGGTGCGGAAGGGGCGGAGGGAGAAATGAAGCATGCCACTTAGCTAGAGGACGTGTAACAACACGAAGCCCCGACCAGGGTGGTCGGGGCTTCGCAGGTGTGAAGTGACGGTCCGTTACTTCCCGAACTTCGGCGTCACCCCCACATTGTGGAAGAAGAACGCGTACTTGTCCGCCTGCTCAGCGATGATCTTGCTGGTGGGCTTGCCAGCACCGTGTCCGGCCTGCGTTTCCACGCGGATCATCACCGGTGCGTCACCCTGTTGAGCGGGTTGCAACGCACTGATGAACTTGAAGCTGTGCGCGGGCACCACGCGGTCGTCGTGGTCGGCGGTCATCACCATGGTGGCCGGGTACTTCGCGGGCTTCACGTTGTGCAAGGGGCTGTAGGCCTTCAGGTAGGCGAACTCCTCGGGGCTGGTCTCTGCATTGCCATATTCCGGCGTCCATCCGAAGCCGGCGGTGAACTTCTGGAAGCGGAGCATGTCCAGCACGCCCACCTCGGGGAAGCACACACCGAACAGGTCGGGGCGTTGCGTCATCACGGCGCCCACGAGCAGACCGCCGTTGCTGCCACCGTTGATGCCCAGGTGCGGGGTGTCGGTCCACTTCTCGGCGATCAGGTATTCCGCCGCAGCGATGAAGTCATCGAAGACGTTCTGCTTCTTCTCCTTCATGCCGGCCTTGTGCCAGTCTTCGCCGTACTCGCCACCGCCGCGCAGGTTGGCCAGCGCGAACACACCGCCCTGTTCCAGCAGCAGCATGCGGCTGGTGCTGAAGCTGGGCGTAAGGCTGATGTTGAAGCCGCCGTATGCGTAGAGCAGGGTGGGGTTCTTGCCGGTCTTCTCCACGCCCTTTTTGTGTACGATGAACATGGGCACTTTGGTGCCGTCCTTGCTGGTGTAGAACACCTGCTCGGTCACAAAGTCGCTCGGGTCGAATTTCAGCTCGGGGCGGAACCACACTTCGCTCTTGCCGGTTGCATAGTCGTATTTGTAGATGCTGCCGGGATCGGTGAAGCTGGTGAAGCTGTAGAAGCTGAAGGTGTCCCCGCGCTTGCCGCCAAAGCCGCCCGCGCTGCCGATGTCGGGTAGTGCGATCTCCTGCTTGTCGCTGCCGTCCAGCTTCATGCGGTAGAAGCGGCTGGTGGCGTCCTTGAGGTATTCTGCGAAGAGCAGACCACCACCGGTGCTCACGCCCTGCAGTAGTTCCGGGGCCTGGGGGATGATGTCCTTCCAGTTCTCCTTGGCCGGGTTCTTCGGGTCCACTTCCACCAGGCGGTAGTTGGGCGCGTCCACCTCGGTCATCACCAAGAATTTACCGGTGGCGGGCACGAAGTCGATGATGCTGGTCTTGTGGTCGAAGCCGGTCTGCAGGGGCACCCATTTGGTGCTGGGTGTGGGGATGCCGCCCGTGCGCAGGTCGTGGAAGTACATCTCGTAGCCATCGGTGCCCGTGCTTACGTACAGCGTAGCGAACTCCTCACCCTCGGTGACGCCGGCGCCTACATAGAGGTCGCCGTTCACCTTGTTCTCCCACACCAGCACGTCCTTCTCCTGGGGGTCACCCAGCTTGTGGTAGTAGACTTTCTGGAACTTGCTGGCGGCGCTCAGTTCGGTGCCCTTGGCCGGGGTGGGGTAGCGGCTGTAGAAGAAGCCGTCCTTGTA
>JALOLX010000141.1 GCA_025455765.1 Flavobacteriales bacterium
CTTCTCCGTGGTCTCGATCACCGGCGTGATGTAGACCGTAGGGCCGTTGCGCCAGTTGCCGATGGCGTGGCTGTAGATGGTGTTCTGGGCCCATGCGGAAAATGTGCAACAGAACAGGCAGGCAAGTAGCAGATGCTTCATGGCGTTCATCCTTCAAAGATCGTACCTCTATCGCACCTCGATCTCGTCCAGGAACATCCAAGCGGCATTGCCCGCGCCCGCATCTCCAGCCGGGATGGGGCCTGCGTGGATCACCTCCAGCCGCACATACCGCGACTGGGTCTGCGTGTCTACCGCGAACACGTTCCGTCCTTGTATCCGGGCCATTGCCGTGGACCTCTGCTTGATCGGGTCGGCCGGGATCACCGGGATCTCCCGCAACGTGGGGATCGCCATGCCCACCGAGGTATAGTTCTTCCCGTCCGTGCTCACGTGGAACTCGATCGCCTTCGGTGCGTGGATCCAACTGTAGGTCTCGTGCAAGGCACCGATGCTGATCCTGCTGATATCCTGCACACTGCCCAGGTCCACCGTGATGGTGACGCCCTCGCGCCAGCCCAGCCACTCGGTGTTCACCCGCTTGTCCTGCGCGGTAATGCCATCGACCAGGGTGAAAGCGCCGCCTTCGTTGTAGCGCTCGTTGGGCTGCACGCTGAGGGTGACGGGGCGGGCGGTGGCCTTGTTGAAGATGAAGCGGCGCTTCGCAATGGGACCGGTCAGCCCTTCACGCTGCAGCCAGCCATGCAGCTCGCGATCGCTATCGATGAACACCGGTCCGGTGTAGACACCAAGCCGCGCGGCGGTCTCATCGTACGGTGGCCGCAACTCGGTCATGGAGAAGGAGCCGCCTGTGGCCAACTTCATCCCCACGGCAATGCTCCCAGGCTTGGGACCCTGTTCCGGGCGGATGCTCACTTGATAAAGACTCTTGCTCGCATTCACCTTCAGCTCCTCCAACCTTGGGAATTCGCCTTCCAGCCGGGCGATGAAGTCCGCCTCGTTCCGCTTCTCCTTCGGTGTCCACAACACTTCCGCCAAGGCCAGCATGCGCGGCACGGCCATGTATTCCACGTGTTCCGGGGTGAGGATGTATTCCGTCCACACGTTGCCCTGGGCACCTAGGATGTACTTGTGCTCTTCGGGCTTCAGCTCGGCGGGGATGGGTTCGTAGCTGTACACCTTCTGCACCGTGGTATACCCACCGATGGCCAGCGGTTCGTTGGCCGGATCGCCCTGGTAGTGGTCGAAGTAGCAATGGCTGCCGGGGCTCATCACCGCGTAGTGCCCGCTACGGGCCGCAGCAACACCTCCCTCCGTGCCCTGCCAGCTCATCACCGTGGCGTTCGGCGCCAGACCACCCTCCAGGATCTCGTCCCAGCCGATGATCTTGCGCCCCCGCTCGTTCACGAAGCGTTCGATGCGTTGGATGAAGTACGACTGCAGTTCGTGCTCGTCCTTCAAGCCTTCCCGCTGCTTGCGCGCCTGGCATTTGCCGCACGCCTTCCACGCATCCTTGGGGCATTCGTCACCGCCGATGTGGATGTACGGGCTGGGGAAGAGCTCCATCACCTCGATGAGCACGTCCTCCAACAGGTCGAATACGCTGTCGTTGCCCGCGCAGAACACGTCCTCGAACACACCCCAGCCCTTTTGCACTTCGTACGGACCCCCCGTGCAGCCCAGGTGCGGATAGGCCGCCAACGCCGCCATGGCATGGCCCGGTAGCTCGATCTCCGGCACCACATTGATGTGCCGGGCCCTGGCGTATTCCACCACCTCTACGATCTCTTCCTGCGTGTAGTAGCCGCCGTAGGGAATGGTGTCGTATTGCCGGCGGCTGTAGGGTCCCACCTGACTGCCCTTGCGCCAGGCGCCCACTTCAGTGAGCTTCGGATGCTGCTTGATCTCGATGCGCCAGCCCTGGTCCTCCGTGAGGTGCCAGTGGAAGCTGTTCATCTTGTAGCGGGCCAGCAGGTCGATGTACTTCTTCACGAAGTCCACGCCGAAGAAGTGGCGGCACACATCCAGGTGCATGCCGCGCCAGCCGAAGCGGGGATGGTCCGTGATGCTGAGGCAGGGGAGGGTGCCGCTTGTACGCCCTTGTTCGAGCAGCTGTACCACCGTTCGGCTGCCGCGAAAGAGGCCTTCCTCGGTGGGGGCGCTCACCGTGATACCGTCCGGTCGCACCTGCACCGTGTGCCACTCGTCGGGCAACAGGGTGTCCGGCTGGATGCGGGTGAACGCAATGCGCACCGGGAGCAGACAGTCCTTGATGCGCGGGGCTTGCAGGGCGCTCAGTTCGGTGCGCAGCAGGGTTGAGAGGTCGGAAGAGGCCGCCTGGTCCACCTCCACCTGCCAGGGACAGCCCAGGTCGAGCGTGCCAGCCTCCATGCGCAGGTCCACCGGCTGGGGAATGAGCTGGAGCTGGGCATGAGCACCAAGGCTCAGGAACAGGAAGGGGAGGAGGAGGCGCATGAGGACAAAGGTGGTGAGCCCGGCGTTAATGTGTGGGATGGGCCACAGAGCGGTCGGCAGGGACCTCTTGCGCGCACTTGCCAGTTCGGGGGGATCGCCTACATTTGCGGCCCCTTACCAACGAGGGGACTAACCCAACAACGCGACATGCCAACTCGCATCCGCCTTCAGCGTAAAGGCAAAAAAGGCCAGCCCTACTACCATGTGGTGGTGGCTGATTCCCGTGCACCCCGTGACGGGAAGTACATCGAACGGATCGGTGCTTACGATCCCAACCAGAACCCCGCTTTCGTGGAGGTGAACCTGGACAAGGCCCTGGACTGGTTGCAGAAAGGTGCCCAGCCCAGCGACACCTGCCGCGCCATCCTCAGCTACACCGGGGTGATCTACAAGAACCACCTCGCCAACGGTGTGAAGAAGGGCGCGTTCGATGCCGCTGAGGCCGATCGCCGCTTCGACATCTGGATGAACGAGAAGACCGCCAAGATCGAAGGCAAGAAGAGCAAGCTGGCACAGGGTGCACAGGCTGCTGAAAAGGCCCGCATCGACGCCGAGAACAAGAAGTCCGCCGACCGCGCCGCTGCCCTCAGCGCCAAGCTGGCCGCCGCTTCTGCCGAAGCCCCCGCGCCCGCTGCAGAAGCCGCCGAAGGCGAAGCACCTGCCGCAGAGGCCGCCGCCGAGTGATCCATTGACCCGTTCATTGCAAGGCCCGCTTCAACCGAAGCGGGCCTTGTTCGTTCATCCCCGCTGCGGCCCGTACCTTTCGGCCATGGACCTCGATAGCCTCCAGCGCATCGGCAAGCTCGGCAAGCCATGGGGCCACCAAGGCGACCTCACCGTACACCTGGACCTTGTGGAGGTGGAGGACCTTGCTGAAGCAGAATGCCTGTTCGTTGACATCGATGGCCAGAAGGTGCCCTTCTTCTTCACCAAGCTCCAGGATAAGGGCCGCGATGTGCTGGTGAAGTTCGACGATTTCCACGATCCCCAGGCCGCGTCCATCCTCGTGGGACGTGACCTCTTCGCACCACCGGGACTGTTGGTGGAGGATGGCGATGAGCACTGGGATCCCGCCACCCTCATCGGCATGCAGGTGGCCGATGAAGCGCACGGTGAACTGGGCGAAGTGGTGGCACTGGACGGGACCGATGAGCACCCCGTGCTGGTGATCCGCAACGGGGAGGAGGAAGTGCTCGTTCCCCTGGCCGATGAATTGGTGGTGGGCATTGATGCCGAGCAGGGGCTGTTGGTGGTGCGCACGCCCCCTGGGCTCATCGATCTGTACCGCAACTAGTTCAAAAAGATCAATGGGATGTCCGCTTGGCTAAAGTCCGTTCCGATGTATTTGAGGATCTACGTGGATCGGATGGTGCTAAGGCGTGTGGATACAGGACAGGAATGTGATCGTAGGTCAAGTGCTCCATTCACATCGAAGCGATTGCTGATCGGTCACTTCCCCGAAGCGTCGGATCTGCTGAATGGTATGATGCGTGATGTAAATGATCGCGTCGGTCCATTATCGCGCAATTCCCAACTTGTTGTGCATCCCATGGAAATGACCGAGGAGGGGTTGTCCGCTGTTGAACAACGTGCATTCCAGGATCTTGGTGAGTTCTCGGGATCAAAACCTGTCATGGTGGTAACAGGCAGTGAGGTTCTCAATGATGCTCAAGTAATTAGGATATTGGAGGGTTCGCGGCGATGATGGTTGGGTATCCAAGAATTTCAAGACGTGCCCAAACCCTCCTTCCGCTTCAAACAGTTCGCCGTGCAGCAGGACCGCTGCGCCATGAAGGTGAGCACTGATGGCGTGCTCTTCGGCGCCTGGGTGGACTACGCCGGTGCTGCACGCATCCTGGATATCGGAACAGGTACCGGCTTGCTCGCACTGATCGCGGCGCAACGCAATGCCCTGGCGCAGGTGGATGCCGTGGAGATCGATCCGGAAGCCGCGGCACAAGCGGCGGAGAACGCGGCTGCTAGTCCATGGCACGACCGCGTCCGCATCCACGCCATGGACGTGCGGCGCCTGCACAGCGCTGAACCCTTCGATCTGGTGGTGTGCAATCCGCCCTATTATGCAGACTATTCCCGCTCACCGGATGTGCGCATCGACCTCGCCAAACACAGTGGCGAACTGCGCTTTGATGCGCTGATGGCCGCAGTGGAACGTCTGCTGGCCCCCGCGGGCCGCTTCGCGCTCATCCTGCCCTTGAACCGCGAACGGGAGCTGTTGAACCTCGCCGCCAGCGCAGGGTTCAGGCCCACCCGCCGCTGTGTGGTGCGCTACGTCCCGCACCGTCCTCCCAAGCGGGTGCTGCTGGAATTAGGTAGGAGGGAAGGGCCCCTGCGCGAAGAGGAGCTCTGCGTGGAACGGACCGGTCCCTTCGACTACACGCCGGAATACCGTGCGTTACTGGCCGATCTCATGCTCGGCTTTTGACCTTCAGCTCAGAGCACGCGCTCCGATTCCTGGAACGCGATGCCCAGGGCCTCCAGCTCATCCAGCACCGGGTCGTAGATGGAAGCCTTCAAGGGCAGCAGTACGCCCCGGTCAGCAATAGCGCCGTTGAGCACCAGCTTGCAGGCCATGGCAATGGGCAGCCACGGTACGGGCCATGGCGGTGTGGAGCGGATCAAGGCCAATGGAGGCCAGCGAGGCCTGGATCTCGTGCCTCTGGCCGTTCACGCTGTACTGGAACCGATGCCACATTACCACCAGGTCCTTGTCGGTCGGACCCAGCTTCCACTTCTGTTCGAGCAGGTGTTGCAGCGTGGCAGCCGGTGATCGGCCTTCCACCCCGATCGGAGTGGCGTTGAAGAGCCCCAGCCAGTCCAGCTTGTCGAGCACCGGGCTGGTGGTGTCCACCCCAAGGTAGTCAG
>JALOLX010000142.1 GCA_025455765.1 Flavobacteriales bacterium
CTACAGCTACGGCTATGGGCGGTATAGCATGTTGGGCGGCTGGCTCACCAGCCTGGTGCTTGTAGCGGGTGCTGTAGGCATGCTGGCGCTGACGGTGCCAACGCTGGTCGCTCCGGAACTGCCCCATACCAGTGGCATGATCGGCATCGCCATCTTCGGCCTGCTGATGAACGGACTGGCCGCGTGGAAGCTGCATGCAGGGCATACGCTGAACGAACGTGGCGCCTACCTGCACTTGCTGGAGGATGTGCTGGGCTGGGCCGCCGTGCTCCTCGGTGCCGTGCTCATCCACTTCACCGGTTGGGCCATCGTGGACCCCCTGCTCAGCATCGGTATCAGCCTCTTCATCCTGTACAATGCCATCGGCACGCTGCGCAAGGGCACCCGCATCCTGATGCAGGAAGTACCGGAAGGGGTGGACCTTGAACAAGTGCGCAGCCAACTGCTGGCCATACCGCACGTGGTGGACCTCCACGACCAGCACACCTGGACGTTGGACGGCAGCTTCGTGGTGCACACGGTGCATGTGGTGGTGAGCGGGGTCGATCTACCGCAGGCCCTGGCCATCAAAGGCACCGCGCGCGACACCCTGCGGGCCTTGGGCATCCATCACGCCACCATCGAACTGGAGTGGGAGGAGGAGGACTGCGGCACCACCTGCACGTGAACCGACCCCCATGCGCATCCACCTCTTCCGCCTGCTGGCCCGCCTGAACAAGCTGCTGCTTCCCAAGCTGTGGAACAAGGACCTGCTGCGCCTTTCGCCCTGGCAGAAGGGCATCGTGGCCTGGCGTTACTGGGTCACGCGCAACGCGCTCGGCCGGTGATCCAGGTCCCAGCACTCCCCTACCTTGCGCCGGTGCGTATCGGAGTGTTCATCATCGCGTGGTGGAGCGTTGTGGCGGTGCAGGCCCAGCAAGGGCTGGTGATCAACGAGGTACAGGCCGCCAACCGCACCACGCTCACGGGACAGGGCGGCAGCACACCCGATTGGATCGAACTGTACAACCCCGATCGCAAGCCGCGCTCCTTGAAGGGCATGCGCATCCGGCTGAGCGACCGCGTCCACCACTTCGAGCAGGACCTGTGGGTGCCTGCGCGTGGGCACCTGCTGTTGCTGGCCGATGGGCGGCTCTCCGAAGGGCCCGAGCACTTAGGGTTCCGATTGGACCGCGACGGAGGCAGCCTGCTGTTGGTGGACCGCGATGGTACGAGCATCCTGGACGTGTTCACCTTCGGTGCCTTGTCCACGGACCGCTCCATGGGCCGGTTACCGGACGGTGGATCAGCGTGGAGCATCTTCCACCTGCCTTCACCAGCGCAGCCCAACCGTATGCCCGTAAAAGGTCCATTGAAGGGCACCGCACCCCGCCCTGTAAGCGACCGACCTCCGGGCCATTACCCCACAGCACCACGGGTTCAGCTGAGCGCCGCTGAGGGCTGCCGCCTGCACCTGACGTTGGACGCCACCGACCCGCGCACCGCACCGGCCACTACGGATACCGTGTTCAACGCGGTACACGGCACTGTACTGCGCGCCATCTGCCGATGCCCCGGCTTGGTGGAGAGCGAAGAGCATGCTGGCACTTACACCATCGGGCCCACTGACGCTGCACCGATCGCCATCATCGCCGCACCAAAGGACCTCTGGGGTGAAGAGCGTGGGATCTTGGTGGAAGGGCTGCACGACAATCATACCCGCGGCGGAACCGACTGGGAACGCAGCGCGATGGTGCAACTGGCCCACGGGACACCCATGCCAGCTGGGTTGCGCGTGAGCGGCAGTGGTTCGCGGGGCCTGGCCAAACGCTCCCTGAAGCTCTACGCCCGCGACCGCTATGGCAGTGCGGACAGTGGGTGGGTGATGGCCGATGGTACGCGCTGCGATGAGCTGATGCTGCGTGCCGATGCAAGCCCGCATGCCTTCCTTTCCAACCTGCTGATGGAGGACTTGGTGGACAGGGCGCACCTGGAATTGACGCAACAACCTTCGCAGCCGCGCATGGTGCTGGTGAACGGCAAACCGTGGGGCCTTTACCGCGCCATGCCGCCGAAAGATGCCCAATGGCTGCGGCAGCGCGCCGGAGCCGAAGCGGTGGATGTGCTCGAAGGGGCTTCGTTCAATGCGCTCAGCGGCAACGACGACCATTTCAGGCGGGCGCTGGACCTGCTGGAGCGACAGGCACCGCTGGACAGCTTGCAGATCTACTGGGAGGTGGAGAGCCTGGTGGACCTGGCCTGCATCGATATGTACACGGGTCGCGCGGACCACGAGCTGAACGTGCGGTGCTACCGCCCGCGGCAGGCAGGTGGGCGCTGGCGCTGGGTGCTCTTCGACCTCGACCTCTGGACCTTGCCTGACGAGCCGACCGTGCCGCGCATGCTCAGTGGCGATGTCCATGCTGCACCGTTCCTTCCGTTGCTGTTGCGTCATCCGCAACTGGAGCCGTTGGTATCGGCCCGTCTTAGCAGCCTGCTCGCCACCACCTTCCATCCAGCAGTGGCGGGCGTAGCGCTGGACAGCCTGTACCTCCAGTATCGCCCTGCGCTCGAAGCGGACCATGATCGGTGGCGCAGTGAGCTGAACAACCCCGCACCACTGGAGAGCCGCGATCGCCTGAACACCCATCTGCGCGAGCGGCCCATGCCGTTGCTGGAACAGATGGCGAGGGCGACAGGTAGAAGGTTGGAGGAATTCCAGATCGATGTGCCATCCACCTTGGAAGGAGAAGTACGCTTGAACGGCCTGCCCTTACCCGAGGGCCGACACCGGATCACCTGGCTCAGCGGCGTACCGGCCACTGTGGAACTGATCCCTAGGCCCGGCCATGTGGTGGACCAACCACGCGGTGGCGAACGCATGGTGCTCAGCGACCCAGGCCGCGCGGGGAAATTGCGGCCACGCTTCCGTTACGCAGGGCTCTGATCAGGCCAATACGGCGCTCAGCAGGGACTCGAAGAGCGAGCGGCCGTCCGTGTTGCCGAGCAGCGGATCGCAGGCGCGTTCCGGATGGGGCATCATACCGAACACGTTGCGCTGTGCGTTGCATACCCCGGCGATGTTCTCCTTGCTGCCGTTGGGGTTGGCACCATCGTGGATCTTGCCGTCCGCATCGCAGTAGCGGAACAGCACCTGATCCTTCTCCTGAAGCATTTTCAGGGTCGCGTTGTCGGCGTGGTAGCGGCCTTCACCGTGCGCGATGGGAATGCGCAGCGCCTTGTCCGGCACGGCACTGGTAAGGAGGGTCTTGCGCGTGGCAGGACGAATGAAGACGTTCTTCGCGATGAACTTCTGCCCTTCGTTGTGGAGCAGCGCACCGGGCAACAGGCCCGCCTCGCAAAGCACCTGGAAGCCATTGCACACGCCCAGTACGAGCCCGCCGCGCTTGGCATGGGCGGCCACCTCCTGCATGATGGGCGAGAAGCGCGCGATGGCCCCGCTGCGGAGATAGTCGCCGTAGGAGAAGCCACCCGGAAGCACCACCAGGTCCACGCCCTTCAGGTCCTGGTCCTTGTGCCACAAGCGTTCCACGGGCTGACCAAAGAGGTTGCCGAGCACATGGAGCATGTCCTCATCGCAGTTGGAACCGGGGAAGGTGACGACACCGAACTTCATGGGCGGTAGGCTTGGTCGGCGAAGGTACGGCGGGCGGCCCGGAGCATGGTGCAGCAGCGCCAATGGTCAAGCCCACTGCACCCACAACGCGATCAGCAACAGGCCGAAGAGCGCGGAATCGGTCAACCAGGTCCAGGTGCTGCCCAGGAAGGTGTAGGCGAGCACCACGGCGCAGGGTACGGCCAGGAGCACGGGGGGGAAGGCAGCGTTCAGCGTGGAGACACCGGCGATCACCACGCCGACCGCAGCGGCAAAGGCCAGGAAGGCGCTGCGGACGTTCTTCACCCGCATGATACCGCGCTGATAGCCCTCGTAGAACCGGAAGACCGCCACCAGCAGCAAGGGGATCAACAGCACGTACAGCAACCAGCGCTGGCCCTGGGGTGCCGGGCGGGCGGGTAGTGAACGTCCCAGGTCGGCCACGGTATAGAAGGGTTGCCAGGGTGTATGTCCCATCAGATGAAGGGTGCCCCAGGTCATGTAGACCACCACCACCGCACCCAGCAGCGGCAACCCGTACTCACGGCCATCGAAGGGCCGGATCACGGAAACCGAAGCCCACACCACCACCACCAGAAAGAGGTAAGGCAGGTAGAACAGCCCGGCGATGCCCAGCAGGGTGCCTGCATCGAAGAGCGCGGCGAGCGCCCCCCCGCGGTTGCTGAGCGACCAGGTGCGGCGCATGGCCCGGAGCACGAAAGGCATGCCCACGATCGCCGGTTCGAGCTGACCGCTCCGGTCAAAGGCGGCCATGAGCAGCACGAACAGCAGGGCCGGCAAGTGATTGCGCCGCTCCACCAGCTCCACATCATTGGCCAGGAAGGCCACCTGCACGGACAATGCACCAAGCACCAACAGGTACACCGCGCCCACAGCCCAGGGAGCGGCGGCCAGCAGGTCGCGGAGCACGGCATACAAGGGCATGACATCGCCAGGCACCAGTGCACGGTGGTACTGGGGTGCGAACAACAGGGCCAGCAAAGGGATCAAGGCCAGCAGGATGGCTGGGCGGTTGCTGCGGAAAGGGCCTGCGAGCATGCGCTGGAGCGGGGATCGGTCGGGAGCCTATCTTTGCGGGGCCTCAAGCTTACGAACGATGCAACAGATCTCCTTCGCCATCGCGCAATTCCTGGAGTGGACCTTCACCTTCCTCACCGCGCTGGGCTGGTTGCCGGTCGTTGGCATCTCCTTCCTGTTGTTCTTCGCGATCGTCTATTGGCTGCGCCTGCAAGGGGTGTACAACCGCCGTGCGAAGCGCGACGGAACCATCGCCTGAGGACAGCATTACACCGGTTGCTGGGCCGTGTTCCGTGCCCCGCGCATCCGTACCAGATCGTGGCCGATGTCGCTGCGCAGGGTACGCCCTTCGAACTCGATCAATGAGGCACTGCGGTAGGCCGCTGCAATGGCCTGCTCCAGGTCTTTCCCAAAGGCGGTGACGGCCAACACACGGCCACC
>JALOLX010000143.1 GCA_025455765.1 Flavobacteriales bacterium
TGTGCAGACCCTGTTCAGCCCGTGGACCCTGGCCTCCATCAACGCGCAGAACCCGCTGCCCATCACCCTGATCGACTTCACAGCGAAACCCGAAGGCCCTTATGTGCGCCTGGATTGGTCCACCGCCAGTGAGCGCAACAACGACTTTTTCACCGTGGAGCGCAGTGCGGACGGCATCCTGTTCAGCCCCGTGCTCACTGTGCCCGGCGCAGGCTACAGCGACCTTCCCCTCTCCTACTCTGACCTGGACCGCGCGCCGCTGATGGGCGTGAGCTACTACCGCCTGCGCCAGACCGACTACGACGGCACCAGCACCCTGAGCCCAGTGGTGAGCGTGGTGATGGGCCGCACCATCGACCGGCCGCTGAGCCTGTTCGTTGCGCATGGCCAGCTCAATGCCCTGCATGGCTTCCCCGCCGGCAGCCGCTATGAGCTGCTGGACATGACCGGTCGCTTGATCGGTGCTGGCGCCGTGCAGCAGGAAGGCAGCCTGAGCATCCCGCTTCCAGCCCTGCAGTCGGGTGCGTACCTGCTGCGCCTGACGGATGGCGGGCGGGTGGAGAGCAGCCGCTTCGTGTACTGAAGCACCGCATCAATCAGTTGGTGAACGGTCCAAGCTATTCATGGCTTGCGAGGGGTGAGCAAGCTTGTCGATCAGTGTCTGTTCGGCTTGATCATGCAACGCTGGGAGCAGCGAAGCCCCCCTTAGACCACCTCATTAATGGTCCAAAGCGGGTATGGAAGGCGGGTTCGGTGTTAGTAGGCCTTCCCCCAGCGACCGGTGTGGCGTTGCCCACCATCTGACATTGGGCTCATTGATAATCAACATATTCAGTTATGCCTAAAAATAAAATTAGGCGTAACTAAGATCAGAAATGGGTCCATTTGGCCGTGTTTCAGGCACCCCCGAACGGATCGCTCACGCCTCCACCAGCACGGTGAACCCCGTGCGCACCGGATCGAGCTCCTGGTGCAGAAGGTCCAGTAAGGCAGGGCCACGATCGGCGAGCAGGGGCAGGATATTCTCCCGACGTTCCTGAAGTGTCCCGCCCGGCTTCAAGGCGCTCAAGGTGGCGTCCAAGCGGGCCAGTTGATCTTCGGCCTGTCTACGGGCGGCGCGCAGGAGTGAACGTTCCAAGCGCTCAAGGCCCCGTTGAGCAGCGGCTTCGCGGGCATCCACGGCACCCCGCAAGGACAGGTCGGCAGCGAGGGCGGTCGTGCCCAGCCGTTGGTAGAAGGCCTGCAGTTCAGCTCGCTCCGCCTTCAGTTCGGTGCGGAAGCCCACGGCACGGCCCGCCACCCGGCGTCGCAGCTCAGCCGCATCGGCGAAGAGGTCGGCGGCGGAAAGGCCAAGTGCCTGCCAATGCTGCCAACGTTTGGCTGGTAGCAGCGCGGCACTGGTGCGGAGCAATACGGCCGGCATGGGCACCTGCAGCGCTTGGAAGAGCCACCGGAGCTGCAACCAGTAGGCCAGTTCGCCCGCCCCACCGATGTAGGCGATGTTGGGCAGCACGGTCTCCTGATACACGGGCCGCAGCAGCACGTTGGGCGAGAAGTCGGCCGGGCGGGACTCCAGTTCGGCGAGCAGTTCGTCGGCGGACCAGCTGGGACCTCCATCCATCACGCGGAAGCGGCCCTCCTCTTCCACGATGCGTCGCCGATGGCCGGGAGCCAGGTGGAACAGGTTGATGGGACGAGCATGGGCCTGGGCGGTGATGCCTTCGGGCAGGCGATCGTTGGCGTACCGCACGGTGCGTTCGGCCACCTGGTTCAACAGCTCCTCCTGCATCACCGGCACAAAGCGGCGCTTCAGGCGCGGGTCGTCACCATCCAGGATCAGCAGGCCCTGAGCGCCAAAGAGGCCATGCATCAGCAGACGCATGGCCTCGGCCAAGGTGCGATCGGGACGGTAACAGGAACGGATCAGCTCGGCGTATTGAGCCACATGGTGCCCTTCACCCAGGGCCCGCACCGCATGCTCCACCGCCTCCTCGATGCCATGAAGGGGCAGGCGCCCCACCGCACCACCAGCAGCACCGGGCCAGTGGATGGGTTGGCCGCGGAAGTACGTATGGTCCACCTCGGCGCGGTCGTGGTCCTCGGTGGCCATCCAGAAGACGGGCAGCACCGGGCGTTGTAGGCGTTCGCTCTGTTCACGGGCCAACCGGAGCACATTGAGGACCTTGAAAGGCACATATAACGGCCCACCGAAGAGGACCAGTTGATGGCCGGTGGTAATGGTGAGCGCATCGGGACGGGCCAGTCGTTCGATGTTGGCGTGAACAGCTTCGGTATCGGGCAGGCCTGCATACTGATCGCGCAGCACCTCCACGAGCACTGCACGTGTGGCGGCGTCGAAGGGGCGCTGGGCCGCAGCACGCAGGCCCTCGTTATCGGGGGTGTGCAGATAATGTTCGCGCAGCGCGGGATCCCCATCCAGGTAGGCCTGCACAAGGGGAGCGATCGTGCGGGCGTCGCTGTAAGGGATGCGAAGGGCCTCCATGGGCGGCAAAGGTAGGTCCGGGCGGGACGGCGGTCCGTTCAGCGCAGAAGTGTATGTTTGGAAGCAGGTATACCGCCCGATGGAAGTTCCACGCTACACCAGCTTGAAGGCGTTCTACCCCTTCTACCTGAGCGAACATCAGCATCCGGTGAGCCGGGTGTTGCACTTCAGCGGCACCAGCCTCATCGCGCTGTGGATCGTACTGGCGGTGATGCAGGGGAATGCCTGGTGGCTGCTGCTCATCCCCGTAGGCGGCTACGGCTTCGCTTGGGTGGGCCACTACTTCTTCGAGCGCAACCGACCGGCCACCTTCCAATACCCGGTTTACAGTCTGGCGAGCGACTTCCTCCTGTGGTGGGACCTGCTCCGGGGGCGGGAAGCCTTCGTTCCCCGTAAGTGACCTCACCCCTTCCACTTCGTCCAACTCCAACACCTTTCACGCATGGCCATCCGAATGGTACCCGACGATCCCGGTGGATCGCGACGCAGCAGCACTCCCACGCCCCGGCGCACAGCTGGCGGTGGCGGCGGTGGCATCGGTGGTGGCTTGGGCGGCATGCTGCCCATGCTGTTGGGCTTCCTCATCAAGAAGCCGAAGCTCCTCCTTGTCGTGGTGGTGCTGGGGGCGATCTGGTGGTTCACCATGGGGCGCAACAGTGGCGGTGGCGACATGATCAGCCAGTTGGCGGGCCTAAGCACGGGGGCCAACTTCGATCCCAAGCTCTACGACCAGGCCGAAGTGTACGAGCCGCTGGCCGACAACGTGAAGAACCCCTTGCCGGAGCGGGTGTCGCTGGCGCAATACTGCCCGCCGCGCCTCAACCAGGGGCAACAGGGGAGCTGCGTGGCCTGGGCCAGTGCCTATGCGGCACGCACCATCGTGCAGGCCAAGGCCACCGGTGCCGATCCGAAGAGCACGGCCTTCAGTCCGGCCTACATGTACAACCAGATCAAGATCGAGAACAGCGATTGCCAGGGCTCTTACATCTACCGGGCCATGGAGCAGATGAGCAAGAACGGTGCCCTGCCCTACAGCAAGTTCGCCTACACCGATCAGGACTGCAGCAAGCTCCCCACCCAGCAGGATGTGCAACAGGCCCTGCCCTACCGCATCAAGGGTTTCCAGCGCCTGAGCCTGGGGGCCGATGAACAGCGCACGGACATGGTGGCCATGAAGCAGCACCTGGCACAGGGTTCACCCATCGTCATCGGCATGATGGTGGGCGGCAGCTTCATGCAACCGATGGCCGGGCAGGACGCGTGGATCCCCAGTGAGAGCGACTACCAGCAGCGCGGCTTCGGTGGCCATGCCATGTGCGTGGTGGGCTACGACGATTACAAGTTCGGCGACACGGGCGGCTTCCTCATCATGAACAGCTGGGGCCAGGAGTGGGGCAAGAACGGCATGGCCTGGGTGCGGTACAGCGACTTCGACTTCTTCACCAAGGAAGCCTATGCGGTGTACCCCCAGGGTGAAGGAGTGGACGTGAAGCCGCAGCGCTTCGACATCCGCTTCGGCTTCGTGGACAACGACAGCCAGCAGAACATCCCCCTGCGCAACACGGGCGGCAATGTGTTCCGCAGCACGGCGCCCATCCGCAAGGGCAGCAAGTTCAAGATCGAGGTGACCAACAACGCGGAGTGCTACACCTATGTCTTCGGACAGGAGGCCGATGGGCGCACCTACGTGCTCTTCCCCTACACACCGAAGCACTCCCCATATTGCGGTATCACCGGCACCCGCTTGTTCCCCAGCGACCACAGCTTGATGGCGGATGACGAAGGCAACCTGGACGTGATGGCCGTGCTGGTGACCAACCAACCCTTCGACTACCCGAAGCTGAACGAAGCCATGCTCGCCAGTCCCGCCAAGGGCCTGGATGCCAAGCTGCGTGCGGTGTTGGGTGAAGAGCTGAGCGCCAACGTGCGGTTCACGGACGGCGAGACCATTGGAGCCACTACGGAGGCGGGCGGCAATGCGCTGGCCATTGTGCTGGAGCTGGAGAAGCGGTAAGGTGCGGCTTGCCCCATAGAGCGGCGGTCGTTAGATTGGCGGTCGGTGGCGCTTGTCATGCCCCCAATGTCACGTCATGCGCGTCCTCCCGCACCTCCTCCACGTTGCCGTGCTGTCCGCTCCATCGGTCGCAGCGCAGGTCAACGCCGATTCGTTGTGGGCGGTGGTGCGCGATGAGGCACAGCCTTCGGTTGAGCGTATGCAGGCCTTGGACTACCTGGCCTTCGACCACTACATGTTCCACGCGCCCGACACCGCGTACGCCCTGGCCGAGCAGCTGGTGGAACTGGCGCGCGGCGAGCAGGACCTGAAGTACGAGGCCATCGGATGGAACGCACAGGGCGCCTCGCTGCAGTTGCGGGGCGATCGGCCGGGTGCGTTGGACCGCTACCAACGCAGCATCGCGGTGCTAAAGCGTATGGGCGATCAACGGCGGATCGGCATCTCGCACGCCAACATCGGCGCCATCCATACCGATCTGGGCGACCACACGAAGGCCCTGCGCTACTGCGACAGCAGCATGGTGGC
>JALOLX010000144.1 GCA_025455765.1 Flavobacteriales bacterium
CTCCTTCTTGGCCTTGTCCGCCACGGCCTTCGCGGCCATCTTCGCCAGCGGATTGGTGACCTTGGCCAGCTCATCATCGGCCAGCTTGTAGGCCTGTGCTTTTGCGGAAGCCGCTTCGCGACGGGCATCGGCCTTGATCTTGTCGGCCTGCTGCTGAGCTTCTGCGACCAGGCGCGCCGCTTCTTCCCGCGCCTTGGCGATGGCCTCGTCCTTGGCCTTGTCGATCTGCTGGTTCAACTCCTGCTTGATGACCTCGGTGGCGGCCTCCTTCACGCTGGTCTGGCCTCCGGCGAACACCGGCTTCACGATGGGCTTGTCCACCGTACCGGTGATCTTCACCTGCACATCCAGCTCAGCCGGGACGGTGAAGTTGCTGCCCAAGGCGCTGTTGGCCCTGCCCAGCAGTCCGGCCACGGTCTGTGCCGCACCCGCACCGAACATGTCGCTGGGCACCTTGGCCTTCATGTCGTAGTCGATGGCCTGATCGGCGAAGGCGGTGCTGCCCCCCACCGTGGCCTTCACGCGATCGATCTTCACCGGGAAGGGATCGGTGATCATCTTGCCGTCCACGATGCGGTACACGAAGTTGATGTCCTGGATGGTGGTATTCTCAATGCCGTTCAACTTGAGCGCCTTCGCGATGTCCACCAGCGGTTGGAAGCCGTCCACGCGCACGCTCTTTGTGCTGAAGGTGCCCCGGCCTTGCAGGGTGTTCATGTCCGGCTCCATACGATCGTTCAGCACGGCCTGCATGGTGAGGTCGGTGCTGAAGCGGCCCTTGCACGACTTGGCGATGGGGGCCATCTTCTGGATGAGGTCCATGTACGCCACGCTCTGTTCGATGTCGATCTCGCGCACGTCGTAGTTCATGTCGAGGCGTGGACGCTTGGCATCCTTGGTATCGTAGGCGCCCGCCATGGTCACCGTGCCGCTGAAGAGGTTGAAGAGCACGTCCTTCAGGTCCACACGCTGATCATGCACATGCAGGCCTCCCTTCACATTGGTGAGCTGCAGCTTGTCGTAGATCACTTCGCCCACCGCCATGCCCATGCGGAAGTCGATGTTGCCGGGCACTTCGATGACGCTCATCGGCGTGGTGTCGGCGGGCGTGGTCGAAGCCGCTGTGGTGGTGTCGGCAGGGCCCATCAGTTCGTTCAGGTCGAAGCGGTTCGCGGTCAGGTCGAACGATCCCACCAGCGTGCTGTCCTTCAACCACCATTGCAGGTAATTGTCCATGCGGCCCTGCGCCTTCATCTTGCTGCTGCCCACCGAACCATCGAACTCGCTCAACTGCAGGAAGCGCGGCGAGAAGGCGAAGTGGAGCTTGGTGATGCCCACGGGCGGCAGGCTGTCGCTGCGGTAATCCATGTCGCGCAGCACCATGGAGCCATCGGCCTGGAACTGGTCGTAGCGTCCGGCTTCCACGTCGCTCATCCGGCCTTTCATGCGCACATCGGAGGCGAAATGCCCCTTGATCTCTTCCTTCATCGGCACCACCTTCTTCACGCTGGACAGGTCCAGGTCGGCCTTCAGCTCGGCGTCCACGTTGGGGTCGCTCATGGGTGTGGTGAGGTGCATGCGGGCTTGCACCGGATTGCCGGCCATGGTAAGGGCGAAGCGCTTGAGGTCCACCACCATGTTATCCATGTCCGGCCCACCCGGACTAAGGATCTTCAGGTCCACGAAGATGTTCTCCACAGCGGCGGGCAGGTCGGGATACTTGAAGCGGCCGTTGTCCACCTCCACCACCACGCCGAAGCCCGGCATGCTGGTATCGCTCATCACCCCCTTCACATGACCGTTGAAGGCCGCCTTGCCGCTCATCTGCACCCCACTGAGATCAGTGGCGAACTCGGCCGGCACCAGCGAGAGCAGCGTGGCGAAGTCCGTCTTCTTCGCGCTCCACGTGAGGTCCATCTCCATGTCGTCACCCGGCATGGCCAGCCACCCATCCAAGCCCACCACCAGTTGGTTGATGGTGGCCTCGTTCTCCTTGAAGGTGAACTTCATGTTGGGCATGTCCATGTCCAGGTCGGCGGTCACATCGGCCTTGACGTTCTTCAGGTATTGAATGCCATCGAAGACAACGTTGGCCGTGTCCGCATGGGTGACCGTGCGCAGGGTGAAGAGGTCCTGGGTGAAGTCGCCGCTGCCCGTGTGATCGAGGCCCTTGAGGTCCATGTAGTAGGTGAGGGAGGCATCGTCGTAGATAAGCGTCCCATCCTCGATGGAGTAAGCGCGGAGCCCGATGTTGAAGGCGGAGGCTGCTGTATCGGCCGGTGCTTCAGCCGCTGCTGTATCGGCCTTGGCAATGTCCCAGTTCGCGCGACCGTCCTCGAGCACCTTCACGTGGATGTGCGGCTTCACCAAGGCGATGCGCTTGATGTCGATCTTATCGCCGAACACGCTCTTGATGTCCACCGTGGCGGTGAAGGTGCCGATGCGCGCCAGGTCGATGCCCTCGAACGGCGCAGCGTTGCTCACGACAACATCCGCCACTTCCACGGTGAGGTCGGGGAAACTCTTCAGGATGGTGAGGTCCCATTCGCCCCAGTTGACCGTGGCGTTGAGGCTCTTGTTCACCTCGGCCTTCACGGCCGCTTCGATCTTGTCCTTGAAGAGGATGGGGATCAGCACGGCGGCCGCGAGCAGCAGTACGACGAGGATACCGATCGTGAGCAGGATGCGCTTCGTCCACTTGGCCATGGCGGTGAGTTGCTAGGTTGGGAATGCACGTACTTCTTCCATCCGATGGACGGTCGGAGAACGTTCCGGTCACAAAGATCGTTCCGAAGCGGGGCCTCCCCACGTACGCCTAGGCCGGGGATCGTTCACAGCGGCTTGGTGAACAACTCTTCACCCTGGGCATGGGCGATGACACTGCAACAGGTGGCATCGCCGGTCACGTTCACCACCGTACGGCACATGTCCAGGATGCGGTCCACGGGTAGGATGATGGCCACCCAAGCAGGGTCCAGCCCCAGGGAAGTGAGCACCACGAAAAGTGTGATCAGGCCGGCGCTGGGCACGGCTGCCGCCCCAATGCTGGCCAGGGTGGCGGTGCCTACGATGCTCAATTGCTGCATGAAGGTGAGGTCCACCAGATGGAATTGGGCCAGGAAGACCACCGCCACCGCTTGGTACAGGCTGGTGCCGTCCATGTTCACCGTGGCCCCGATCGGCAGTACGAAGCTGGCCGTGCCCTTGCTCACCCCGATGCGCTCCTCCATGCACTCCATGGTGACCGGCAACGTGGCGGCGCTGCTGCTGGTGCTGAAGGCGAGCAGGACGCCGAACACCACCACGGCCAGCCCAAGCACCACCGTAAGGCTGTAGCCCGCCAACGACTTGAACAGTTGGAGGACGGCGGCCGGATCATCGCCCGCGATGCGCGACACCACACCCGCCATCAGCGCGAAGACGAAGAAGGGCGCAGCTTTCATCACCACGTCCACCATCTTCATGAACACCTCGTTCAAGCCATTGACCAACGCGGTGACCGGCGCTGCTGACGCGGTTGGTAGCATCAATAGCACCACCCCGAAGAAGATGGCGAAGAAGATCACTTGCAGCATCAACGCATCATTGAAGCTGAGGAAGATGTTGCTCGGCACCATGTCCACCAGGAACTGTAAGGGGCTGGGCTCGGTCACGGACTTGGTCTGCTCCAGCTTGCCGCTCAACCACGCATCGGGCGCCACCTGCCCCTGCCCCGCCGCCACTTCCTCCACCAGCGCCCGGTTCGCCGGATCGCAACTGAGGCACTTCCCATCCTTGGGCTTTTCCACAGTGGGGGTATTGTTCACCCACAGCTCGTAGGTGATGCGGTTGCGCATGCGCTGGGTATCATCGCCCCATTCGCCCGGACGGATGAGGTTCACCATCCCCAGTCCAACGGACACAGCTATGAACGTGGTGGTCAGGTAGAGGGCCATCATGCCCAACCCGGTGCGACCAAGCTTGGAGAGGTCACTAAGCCCACTTACGCCGCTGATGATGCTGAAGAGCACCAGGGGCACCGCGATGAGCTTGAGCAGGTTGATGAAGATCTCCCCGAACGGGGCCACCCAATCGAGTGTGAAGCGGCTCCAGCCCAGGAAGCTGGACAGCACCGCCCAGCCGATGCCCAAAGCCAGGCCGATGAGGATGCGGGCGGGCAGCGAGAGCCCTTTGCTGGTCGTGTTGCTCATAAGCGTGCGGTGCGTTGACGAAGCAGGTGATCGGCGAGTACCAAGCAGGTCATGGCCTCCACAATGGGGACGGCGCGCGGTACCACGCAGGGGTCATGCCGTCCCTTGGCCTCCAAGGTGACCTCCATCAGGTCAACATCCACGGTGCGTTGCGGACGGGCGATGGTGGCCGGTGGCTTGAAGGCCACAGCGAAATGCATGTCCTCGCCGGAACTGATGCCACCGAGCGTGCCGCCGCTATGGTCGTTGCTGCTTACTGCGGCCGGCTCCTCCACGCGGTAACCCGCTTCTTCGCTCTCCTCCGTGATCCGATAACCCATTTCAAGCGCGCCGTTGTGCTCCGATCCGCGCATGGCCGCCGCGCGGAAGCCACTGCCGATCTCGAAGCCCTTGGCGGCATTGATGCCCAACATCGCTCCGGCCAGGTCGGCGTCCAGCTTGCTGAACACCGGCTCACCCAGGCCCTGCGGCATGCGGCGCACCATGCAGCTCACCACACCGCCCACCGAATCGCCTTCGCTGCGCACCTGCTCGATCAGCGCGGCCATCCGCGCACTGGTAGCGGCATCGGGGCAACGCACCGGATCCAGCCACAGGCCCTCGAAGCGCAGTTCGGACGGTGGTACTTGGAGCACCTCCTCTCCCACCTGGCTCACATAAGCCTGCACCACCGTACCCTCCCGTGCCAACAGCTGTCTTGCAATGGCGCCGCCCACCACCCTGCAGGCGGTCTCGCGGGCGCTGCTGCGTCCCCCACCCCGGTGATCGCGGATGCCGTACTTCAGGTCCCACGTAAGGTCGGCGTGTCCAGGCCGATAGATCTTCTTCAACGCGTCGTAATCGCCGCTGCGGGCGTCCTGGTTGCGCAGGATGAAGCCGATCGGCGTGCCCAGGGTGATCACCGATCCTTCCTCAACGAGCTCTGGCACATCGTTCACCAACGCGGGGTCGATCACGCCACTGAGGAACTCCACCCGATCGCCTTCGGTGCGCGCCGTACCCAGTGCAGTGCTGCCAGGTCGGCGGCGGTCCAACTCTTCCTGCACTGCGGCCAGATCGAGCACAAGGCCCGCCGGACAGCCATCAATGATCCCGCCCAACGCCGCGCCATGGCTTTCGCCGAACGTGGTAAGGCGGAACAGCTGTCCGAAGGTGTTGCCTGGCATCGCGGCGAAGATAGGAGGTGCTGGAAGGCCACTCCGCGAGGAACGCTTTCTTTGCGTCCATGCCCGCCCTGCTGATCGTGAATGCCAAGGCCCTGGTGGGCGTATACCCTGCAGGTACCACCCGCGTACCCGGCCGCCGGATGCACCAGTTACCGCTGATGGAGAACGCCTGGCTGCTGGCCGTGGATGGTCGCATCACGGCCTTCGGTGCAATGGACACGCTGCCCCCAGCGGATAGCCTGCCGCCCCACACCCGCATCGATGCCAGCGGCCGGTACGTGCTGCCCGGCTGGTGCGACCCGCATACCCATACGGTGTTCGCCGCGCCGCGTGAAGAAGAGTTCGTGGACAAGATCAAGGGCCTGAGCTATCAGGACATCGCCGCGCGCGGTGGCGGCATCCTCAACAGTGCGCGCAAGTTGCGGGCCATGGATGAGGATGCCCTCTACCACCAGGCACGCACCCGGTTGGAGGAGATGATGCGCCAGGGCACGGTGGCCGTGGAGATCAAGAGCGGCTACGGTCTCACCGCCGAGAGCGAACTGAAGATGCTGCGCGTGGCCCGCCGCCTGAAGGCCGATCTACCGCTGCAGGTGCGTACCACACTGCTCGCCGCACACGCCCTGCCGCCGGAATTCGCGCACGACCGGCAAGCCTACATCGACCTCATCTGCCACACGCTCATCCCTCAGGTCGCTGCGGAAGGACTGGCCGACTTCGTGGACGTGTTCTGCGAGACGAACTACTTCACGGTGGCAGAGCTGGAGCAGGTGCTGGAGGCTGGTGCACGTCATGGACTTCCCGGCAAGGTGCACGTGAACCAGTTCACCAGCCTGGGCGCCATCGCCGCGTCCGTGCGTCACCAGGCCCTCAGCGTAGATCATCTGGAGGTGATGGAGGAGGCTGACCTTGCGGCCCTCGAAGGCAGCAGCACCATTCCCACGCTGCTCCCCTCCTGCTCCTTCTTCCTGCGGATACCCTATGCCCCTGCCCGTGCATTGATGGACCGCGACCTGCCCGTAGCCCTCGCCACCGACCACAACCCCGGCAGTACCCCCAGCGGCAACATGAACCTGGTGCTGTCCCTGGCCTGCATCGAGCTGCGCATGCTGCCCGAAGAGGCCATCAACGCCATGACCCTGAACAGCGCTGCCGCAATGGGCCTGGCGGAAGAACTGGGCAGCATCACGGTAGGCAAGCGCGCCAGCCTGCTCATCACCAAGCCCGTACCTTCGCTGGCGTACCTGCCGTATGCCTTCGGAAGCGACCACATCCATAGCGTGATCATCGATGGAAGACCTGTCCACACCGGCCACTGAGCACGGCGACGGCGGCACGCACGGCCGTCCGCCCGGACTGGAATTCGCCATGGGCGTGGCGCTCTTCTCCATGGTGCTGCTCGTGTTCATGCTCGTACAGTTCGTGGTGATGCTGAAGGGTGTGCTGGCCGTGGATCCCGCCTTCGGTCCGGACGCCTCGCTCATCGACCTCATCCGTTCGCCCGACCTCAACACGGTGATGGAACGCTACCTCTACCACGGCGACATCATCGCCCGCACGGCCTTGTGGAGCGGCGTGGTGGGTACGCTGCTCATCGTGGGTAGCGTCTACCTCTGGAAGCGCGAAGGACTCGTGGACTTCATCGGGCTGCGCCTTGCGTCGGTCCGTCAGTTCATCCTGTGGACCGTTGCCTTTCTCGCGCTCGCTGTGGTGCTGGAGTTGCTCATGCGTATGGTGCCCTCCTTCCAGACCGACTTCATGGAGCGCGTGCTGGGCAGCAGTACCGACCGTGTCTTGCTGGCCGTCGGGGTGGGCCTCATGGCACCGTTGTTCGAGGAGTTCCTGCTGCGTGGCCTGTTGCTGGGCAGCATCCGCCACATCACCGATGCACACAGCGCCGTGGCCCTCTCCGCCGGTGTCTTCACCCTCATGCACCTGCAATACAGCTGGACGGTGATGCTGCTCATCCTGCCGCTGGGGGTGGTGCTCGGCTATGCCCGGGTGAAGAGCGGATCGATCTGGGTGCCGGTACTGCTGCATGTGATCAACAACATGGCCACTGTGTTGCTGGGTTGAGCACAGGCTGCGCTTGGGCGACCTAAGTTTGCGGCCTCATTCCTGCTTCCCATGCAACGTCGTTTGATCGAATGCGTGCCCAACATCAGCGAGGGCCGCGACCGTGCCAAGATCGATGCCATCGCCGCCGTGGTCGAGACCGTGGAAGGTGTGCGCCTGCTTGATGTGGACCCCGGCAAGGCCACCAACCGCACGGTGATCACCTTCGTGGGTGAGCCCGAACCCGTGCTGGAAGCCGCCTTCCGCCTGATGAAGAAGGCCCAGGAACTGATCGACATGCGCGGCCACAAAGGCGAACACCCCCGCTTCGGCGCCACCGATGTGTGTCCGCTGGTACCCATCAGCGGCGTGAGCATGGAGGAATGCGCGGCCTTCGCCAGGCAGCTCGGAGCGCGCGTAGGCAGCGAGCTCGGCATCCCCGTGTACCTGTACGAGTTCGCGGCCAGCGAGGAGAAGCGCCGCAACCTGGCCAACAACCGCAGCGGCGAATACGAGGGTCTTCCCAAGAAGCTCAGCGACCCGGCCTGGAAGCCCGACTTCGGCCCCGCCGCCTTCAATGACAGTGTGGCACGCAGCGGTGCGGTGGCCATCGGTGCGCGCAACTTCCTGGTGGCGTACAACGTGAACCTCAACACCACCAGCACCCGCCGCGCCAATGCGATCGCTTTCGACATCCGCGAAGCAGGCCGCAAGGTGAAG
>JALOLX010000145.1 GCA_025455765.1 Flavobacteriales bacterium
TTGGCTTTCCAGAACGCAGCATCATAGGTTCCTGCGGCACGCGTTGACGCGCCTGTCAGGGAGACCACGTTCCAACTTGTTCCGCTCGGCGTTGCATCGAGCACCAGAACCGCATCGCGCAGTTCATTGCGGATGGCGGACTGGATGTAAGTGATGTTCGGTGCGTGCCGCTGGAAGAACACGCTGGCCGGTGCGCCTCCGGCCATGCTTCCACTGACCCAGAACACCTCGGCGTGCGCTGCCATGCGCTGCACCAGTGGGAATACCGCAGCGGTGTAGTTGCATCCGGTGAGCGAGCGCGTATTGCCCGAGAACAAGGGGCCGTAGACCTTGTCGTCCTCCGCCCACACCGGTCTGTGGCTGACGATGTAGATGCGGCGGTGGAGGCCCCGCTCCGCCTGCTGGGCCAGGCGTTCCAATGCCTGCAACTGGTCCCCGCTGATGTCGCTATCGTCCCGCTCGGTATCCAGCAGCAGGACCACATCGGTCCCAATATCCAGCCATTGCGGGTACATGATGGCACCGAAGGCCTTACCCTCCTTGTCATGGTTGCCCGGTGCATTGTACAACGGCATGCGCAGGCGCTCGAACAGGGACGTGCGGTAGCGAGCACTGTCGCGGTCGGGTGAGAGGAACAGATCGCCGGTGCTGATCAACGCAGCAGTACCAAGGCCGTTGAGCAGATCGATACCAGCGAGGAGCGTGGCCGCTGGAAAGCCGCTGGTGTTATCGCTGGCGCCGTGGAAATGACCGCTGAATACCAGCCTGTAACTGCCCGAGCTGTCCACTGGTGGTATCGTGCGGCCATTGAACGGCGAAGGCACGGATGAGGCCTGCAGCTGGCCAGCCAACACGAGCAGGACCGAAGCGATCAGACCCTTCATGGCTTGGCCGTTGCTTCCACCGCCACCCCGTCCAACCCTTCATGGCTTGGCCGTTGCTTCCACCGCCACCCCGTCCACGCTCACGGTATTGCCACTTCCGTTCCAGACCGGTGCTGGCGCCTGGCGCACGCCACCCTTCACTGTAACTTTTGATGGACCATAACGGCCCTTGACCTCGTCCACGTCCACGCCGCGCTCTTGCGCCGTGATCTGTACAGCGTTCAGCTCAAGCGTGGCGCCTTCCCATACCTGTACCGCACGCTTCGCACCGGTGAGCTTGCCGCGCTCCACCGTTCCGCTGGCGTAGGTACCGCAGCGCAGTGCCGCGCCCTTCTGTGCGAGCAGCTCACAGTCCTTCAACAGCACCTGACCGCCACGCATCATACCACCCACGATGTGCACGTGCGCTCCGTCCACTTGCGAACGCACAGCCGTGAAGGCCACGCTGCCGCCATCCACGTCCATCTTCACGTGGTCCATCTTCACCTGCGCTTCCTGCACCACCACGGGCAGGGTATTGAACTGCACATGTTGCCAGGTACTGCGCGCTTGTGCACCGATCACATGGAAGCCGGCTCCTGCTCCTCCCGTGAACTGTACAGGCGCCTCGCTGAGGCCTTCGATCTGAACGGGTGACCGGCTGATGAAGCGGACACCGGGCGCCAACGTGACCGTGAGCGGCGCACGGGCGAGGACCTGATAGCCTGCGGGCAGTGATACATCGGACGACATGGTCCATGCACCTGGCGCAAGGGTGATCGTCCGCGCCGCTTCATCCACCAGGAAATGTGCATCGGCGCTGGGAAGTACAGGGGGCACGGTACCGGCACCGCTCGGCACTTCGCTCAGGTAGGGTTGAGCGAAGACCTCCACTTCCTTGCGGGCCGAAGCGCCCAACACCCCAGCGAGCACCCGGGCCTTCCCCTGAGCTGGCAACACTTTCCCGGGCGGTGCAGTGAACGTGATCTGCACCGGTGCGCCCACGTTGCCGCTCTGCCGAACGGGTATGATGCGCAGGCTGTCCGGCGGCAGCACTGTGCCATCCTCCAAGACCAAGCCGTGTACTTCCATGGGCAGATGCTCAATGGGTAGCACGGTGATGGTCAGCCGGTCCGCTCCACCTTCGCCCTGGAAGGCATGGAAGGGCTTGGGCACGTCCAGAAGCCTGCGGATCACCTGTTGATTGCGGTAATACAGACCGCGATCGAGCTCTTTGAAGGGGAACTCGCGGTAGATGGTCGCAGATGCGCTGTCGAGGGCGGGTGCGAGCGCTGTGAACACGCTGTCGAGGAAGGCCTTGTCAGCGTAGCGTTCCAGGTGGTGTACGTAGGCCTTGAAGAGGCCCTCGTCGTTGAAGTAGGCTTCGTGCAGGTCCTGTGCAGAGCGGCGGTGGCCCGTCCATTTGCCGCTGCCTGCAAGGCGTTGCAGTGGCAGGCCGCTGAAGCTCTCATAGGAGACCGGCTCCACACGCTGCAGCACGGGATCGTAGTAGAACTTCACGTCGCTCCAATCCATGCTGTGGTGCCCTCCGATGAGGTCGAGCATGGCGTGGCGGCGGGCAACACGGTCCACATCGAAGACCTCGGAGGCGGAGCGCTCTCCCCTTCTGAAGGCATCGATGAGCGCAACAGCCTCTGCGAACTGGGTGCGGAACGAACTGTCACGCTCAAGGTCGCTTGAACCGAAGGCATCCACCGCAGCAGCCTGATACGCAGCAAATGCTTCCTCGTAGCGCACCTTCTGCATCATGTTGAGGCGATGCTGCCAGAAGAGTGCGGGATCGAACCGGAAGATCGGGCCCTTCGTGCGTCCATTATGCTCCAAGAGTTCGGGACCGAAGTGCTCCTCGTAGGCATACACCCCCAGATCCTCGCCATTGAAGTGCAGCCGGATGAACCCATAGCGAAGCGCGATCACATCCTCACCGGCCATCATCTGGTGGAACAGCCAATCCGTAAGGTAGTTGCGCGTGCCAGGGTGCTGGAGCGAGAACCGCCGCATACCGAGGAACCCCTCATCCTTCTTGGCCACCACGCGGAACGACCACTTGTCGCCCTTGACGTGGTCGGTAAGCTTGCCTTTGATGCGCACCTTGGCCTTGAACGTGCCGTTGGGACCGGTAAGCGTGGCGTTCACCGCCTCGTTGCCTTCGGGAAGGATCACTCCGCGCTCACGCGCCTCATCCACCACCCGTTGGAGCTGCGCCAGCTCGCTCTCATCCACCTGTAGTTCCAGCACGAGGGGTTCCACGGCAAAGGAGGCCGGGTAGTTGCGCACCAACTGCCCCATGAAGGTGGACAGGCCGGGATGGTTGCGGTGTTTGAGCATGCGGTCGGCCACACCACCACCTATGGCCAGGAGGGTAAGGACCACAAGCGCAATGATCCAGCGTTTTCGCGTACGGAGCTTCTTCGCCATGGGCTGCAAAGTAACCTGCTCTGGCCGTATGGTCAGGTATGCTCAGGTTCGCTGGCCAAGCCGGTCGGGGCGCCCAGCTCCTGCCAGTTGGTGATCTCCTCTTCCGTCACAATGGTCATGGTCATCAGCAAAACGATGGTGTACGGGTTGAGCGAACCCACCAGCCACGATTCGTACATGATGGAGAAGAGCACTGAGAACATGATGGCCAGGCTCACGGGGGCGAGCTTGCTGGCCTTGATGAAGAGCAGGAAAAAGCTGCGCAGGTAGAGCGCCAGGCCCACGACACCCACATTGAGCCACATGGACAGGTAGGAATTGTGCACCCCGCCTTGATGGCCCATGCGCTCCAGATAGATGCGCCATTTGCGCATGATGCGTTCGTCGTTCGCAAAACCGCCACCGAACACGAAGTAATCCTGGATGTGGCCCCACGTGAACTCCCAGGCGAAATACCGACCGCTTCCATCGCGCAGTGTTTCCAACCGGAAGAACTTCTCCAAGCCCAGGGCGATGACGATGGTCTCGATGTTCGCCGAGACCACTTCGGAGATGCCGATGAGTGCGATCAGACCTACAAAACCAAGGAAAGGTGACGCCGAAAAGAACCGGAAAAAGAGGAGAAAGATCGTGGTGGACACCAACGATGCGCGCGAGCCAGAGGCGAACAGGAAATAGGCCAGTATGACATAAATGACGACCTTCTCCCTGAAGGTGAACAATTCCCGATTGATGCTCATGACCACCGTGGCCAGCACCACCACCAGGTAGGTGTAGATCGCCATGCCATTGGGATTCCCGAACAGGCCTCTGAACCGACCTCCGACATATGCCCAGAACTCACCGAAATAGAGCATGATGAACCCAGCCACAAGGATCGCCACCAGGAACCAGACCAAATTACGGAAAAACTCCCAGCCTTGTCTCCTGTAGTTGTACAAAATATAGTTCGGAACGATCAGATACATCAATGCGTAAGAAACGGTCTTTTGCACCGCGACCGCCAAATTGTTCGAGAACACCAATGGAAATAAGCTGTACAGGAAGAAGGGAAGGAAAATATTGAACAGCCTGGACATTGGCGCGAACCGGTAACGCTCTAGGAAGAAGATCAGTGACAGCGCCACGATGTAGGTGTTCTTGGCACTCTTGACGATCATCATGGGTTTGAGCAACGGGCTCATATCCGAAAGCACCAGGATGATGATGAACCCGAAGAGCATTTCGGCCCATAGTTCCCGTGACTTGATGACGAACACCGACAAGGGGAGGACCACGAAGAGCAGCGGACCACCATAGATGCCCACCACCACCCAGATCAGGATGAGCGCAATGAACTGGAGCTCGTCACGGAGGAAGTTGAGCATGGTCAGCGCGGGGTACTTCCTTGCTGCAGTGCTTCCAATTGAGCACGGCAGGCCTTTTCCCGGTGAAGGGCATAGTTACGCATCACCTCCACTTCGGCGGTCCATGCTGCCAGAGAGGCCGGCTTGCGCCAACGTCGGGTGTGGCGGTCCATTTCGGGCTGGAGAAGTTGGACGAGACCATCCAACTGGGCAGATAACCGAGCTGATGAGAGCGGACCATCGAGCAGTTCGGTCGCACGGGCATGGAACCTGGCCTTGAACGCAGGACTGCGGAACATGCCCATGAACAGGGTGGAAACCGGTGCGTTCGCGAGCTCCACCTGCTTGAACAGCCCAACGTCCACTGGAGCATTGGCCCCGAAACTGAGGTCCGAATCGCCCATGATGAACCGCCAGCGACCGTCGAGGTCCGTACCGGCGCGCGGCTTGCCCGTATAGCGCCAATACTTCAAGTTCTGTCGGGGCCAATCCATGTTGCCCAGGATCATCTGTGAGGCCATGTAGGTCAGAAAGGCGTCCACGTCCAAGCGCTCTTCGATGTGGGCCGACCAGCCTTGCTCCGCAGTATCGCGCTTGGAGGCCCAACGCACCAGTTCCAGGAAGTCACGCACAGCACTGCTGTCCGCATTCACAGGCCGTGCGCGGTCCTCAAGCAGCTCGATCTTGCTCTTCTTCACGCCATAGCGCCGGGCGATCTCCTTCTCATCCATGCGCTGGCGGAGGTGATGCACGCCCCAATAGGCTCCGTTCAAATAGACCACACAGCTCAATGAACGTGCTGTAGCGAACGGAAGCCCAGCGCAGGCTCCATGCTGATAGGCATCACGCATCATCGCCTTCACCTGGTCATTGCCCGCTGCACGCAGCACCAAGGCCTCTGTACCGGCACCATCGCCGTCCGCGAACAAGGGCACCTCCAGCGGCGCATCGAACGTGAGGCGGAAGGCATGCTGGGGAAATCCGCGCGTCATCTGTCCGTTCATGCGCACGGCTGCCGGGGTATGAAGGATCAGGCGCCCCTGCGCATCGAAGAGCTCCACATGTGCACTGCGCTCCCACTGCTTACCCCGGCCATGGAAGTTGCCCGGGTACTTCCACCAGCGGGGATCATTGGCGTAATAGTCGAGCACCTTCTCATCCGCATGGAAGATGCCATGGCCCACCACCAACAGACCGCTGTCCGGATCTGACCAGGCGCCGGGATGGGCGGTCAATGACAGCACCGGCAATTGGCCATGGTCCACCATGGTATAGGTATGCTTTGAAGGCTTGGACCAGCGGCCGTCCGGTCCCTGCTGGGTCAACCACAGCACTGCCGCTCGGGGCAGGTCGCCTACAGGGTGGCGCCAGTGCAGTGCCGTAGGTGTGAACATGGCCTCCTCAGCCGAACGGTGGATCTTGATGGGTAGTGCGC
>JALOLX010000146.1 GCA_025455765.1 Flavobacteriales bacterium
GCGATGGCCTTTTCGCGGGCATCCTCAATGACATTGGCCTTCTTGCGGGCCTCCACCATATCATCGGCCAGCTGCTTCACCTTGCCCAGGTGCTCGCTGATCTCCTCGATGAGCTTCACCGGCGTATCGGTGGCCTTGCGGGCCTTGTCGGCGCTGAGCACCTCACGCAGGCCGCGCACGTTCTCGATCAGGCGGTTCTGGTAGGCGATGGCCGTGGGGATGATGTGGTTCTGCGCCAGATCGCCAGCCACGCGGCTTTCGATCTGCACCTTGAGGGTGTAGCTGTGCAGCTCGATCTCGTGCCGCGCCTCCAGTTCCACCGGGCTCAGCACGCCCATGTCCTGGAAGAGCTTCACGGTCTCCTTGCGGCCCCACACATCCAGCGCACGGGGCGTATCGGGGATGTTGCTCAGCCCGCGCTTCTTGGCTTCGGCCTTCCATTCATCGCCATAGCCGTTGCCCTCAAAGCGGATGCTCTTGCTGGTGACGATGAGGTCGCGCAGCACGCGCAGGATGGCTTCATCCTTCTTGGTCCCTTTGTCCACCAAGGCATCCACCTGCTTCTTGAACTGGCGGAGCTGTGCGGCCACGATGGTATTGAGCACGGTCATGGGGCCGGCGCAGTTGGCGCTGCTGCCCACGGCGCGGAACTCGAACTTGTTGCCGGTGAAGGCGAACGGGCTGGTGCGGTTACGGTCGGTATTGTCCAGCATCACCGAGGGGATGCGGCCGATGTCCAGCTTGAGCTCGGTCTTTCGATCGGGTGTCATGGCACCCTTGATGTTCTTCTCCAGCCCATCGAGCAGCTTGCTCAAGTGCTCGCCGATGAAGGTGCTGATGATGGCAGGCGGCGCCTCGTTGGCCCCCAAGCGGTGGTCGTTGCTGGCGCTGGCGATGCTGGCGCGGAGCACATCGGCATGCGCATGGATGGCCGCGATGGTGTTGACGAAGAAGGTGAGGAAGCGGATGTTCTCCTTGGGGGTCTTGGCAGGACGCAACAGGTTCACGCCGGTATTGGTGGCGAGGCTCCAGTTGTTGTGCTTGCCGCTCCCGTTCACGCCGGCGTAGGGCTTCTCATGCAGCAGCACCCGGAAGTCATGCTTCTGGGCGGTCTTCTCCATGATGTCCATCAGCAGCACGTTGTGGTCCACGGCGAGGTTCATCTCCTCGAAGACCGGTGCGCACTCGAACTGGTTGGGGGCCACTTCATTGTGGCGGGTCTTCACCGGAATGCCGAGCATCAGCGCCTCGGTCTCGAAGTCGCGCATGAAGGCCCGAACACGGTCCGGGATGGAGCCGAAGTAGTGATCCTCCATCTGCTGGCCCTTGGCGGGGATGTGGCCGAAGAGGGCGCGGCCGCTCATCATAATGTCCGGGCGGGCGAAGTAGAGGGCCTTGTCGATGAGGAAGTACTCCTGCTCCCAACCCAGGGTGGAGATCACCTTGGTGACGTCCTTGTCGAAGTACTGGCACACGGCGGTGGCGGCATCGTCCACGGCGCGGATGGCGCGGAGCAGCGGCATCTTGTAGTCGAGCGCTTCACCGGTGTAGCTGATGAAGATGGTGGGGATGCAGAGGGTGCGCCCGATGACGAAGGCGGGGCTGCTGGGGTCCCAGGCGGTGTAGCCGCGCGCCTCGAAGGTGTTGCGGATACCGCCGTTGGGGAAGCTGCTGGCATCGGGTTCCTGCTGCACGAGCATGCTGCCATCGAAGCGTTCGATGCTGCGGCCGCCGCCAATGGGCTCAAAGAAGGCGTCGTGCTTCTCGGCGCTGAGCCCGGTGAGGGGTTGGAACCAGTGCGTATAGTGGGTGGCGCCCTTGCTGGCGGCCCATTCCTTCATGCCGCTGGCCACTTGATCGGCGAGCTTGCGATCGATGCGGGAACCGAGCAGGGTGGCCTGGCGCACGGCATACCAGGCCTCTTCGGTGAGGAACATGCGCATGGCGTCCTCATTGAACACGTTGGCGCCGAAGTAGTCGGAGATCTTTTGCGCGGGTGGTTCGCTGAACTTGGGCTTGCGATCGAGCACATCCTCCAGTGCCTTCGCGCGAATGAGGGGGGTTGCCATGGAAAAGGGGTGTTCTTTGACTGCAAAGGTATTTCAAAAAGGGGGGTACGAACGAAAAGTTGATAAATTCGAGGATACCCCCCCCCTTGCAGCAAAGGGTGTCAAGGTGAACTCACCCCGGCACGTTTCCATCGATGTGCATAGGGACCCGGTGCAGGGACGCCAAAAAAAACGGTCCGGTGCGCCAGCGGATGAAGTGATCGGAACGGACGGGGATCAGCCGCGCTGCAGGACGAGCAGCACGTAGCCGATGTAGAAGAGCACGAGCACGGCTCCCTGCCAGCGTCCCAGGCGTTCGCCCAAGCGCATCAGGGGATAGAGCAAGGCGGCGGAGAGCAGCATCGCATTAACATCCAACTGGAAGAGGGTGTGATCAGCTTGAATGGGGAAGACGGCGCTGCTGACGCCGATGATGCCGAGCAGGTTGAAGACATTGCTGCCGACCAGATTGCCCAAACCGATGTCCGCCTGTCCACGGATGGCGGCCACCAGCGAGGTGACCAGCTCTGGCAGGGAAGTACCGATGGCCACCACGGTAACGCCGATCAGTTGTTCGCTCACGCCCATTCCCCGCGAAATGGCAACCGCACCTTCGACGAACCAGTCGGCGCCCTTGGCAAGGCCCGCAATGCCGACCACCAGTAACAGCATGGCCTTCCAGACCGGCATGCGCGCTGGAGCAGCGGTTTCGTGAGCGGCGGTCTCCTTGCGCGAACGACGGATCATCCAAACGATGTAACCCGCTAAGAGCAACACGAAGAGCAGGCCCTCAAGGCGCGTGATAGCGTCGTTCTGCAACAGCCCCCAGAAGAGCAGGGAGGAGACCATCATCACCGGCCAGTGAATGCGGTGTGCATCGCGGTCCACTTCGAGGGGCAGGACCAGGATGCAGGCGCCCAGGATGAAGGTGATGTTGACGATGTTGGAGCCTACCACATTACCGACTGCGATGACCGAACTGCCCTTGATGGCCGCAAAGAGACTGACAAGCAGTTCCGGGGCTGAAGTGCCCATGGATACCACGGTCAACCCAACGACGAGGGGAGAGATGCGCGCCCGCAGGGCCAGGTCCACGGCACCTCGGACCATGCCTTCGGCACCTACCACCAGCACCGCCAAGCCCACCAGGGTCAAAAGCCAGTCGTTCATGGTTGCGGTGGGGTGTCGGGTCCTTCCTTGGTCGTTGCATCCGGAGGCCGCGACGGCGTCCGGTCATTGCGCTGGTCCTGCAAGGCCCGGTTCATGCTGTTGGCCTCCCGCTGGATCTCGCGCTGCACCTCATTGCTGGCGTCGCGCACCTGCCGCATGGTGCGCCCCAGCCCGCGCGCGAAGTCCGGAATGCCCTTGCTGCCGAAAAAGAGCAGCACAAAGAGCAGCACCACGATGAATTCGCCACCACTGATATCGAAGAGGAGCGGCAGGTGCATGGGGTCAAAAGTAAGCGGTCCCTTCTTCCGTTACCGGATCGAAGGGACCGCTGTTGAAGGATGAACGGATCAGGCCTTGTTGGGGTCGCGGCCCTTCAGCAGATCCAGCAGCACAGCGCTGGCGATAAAGACCGAGGAGTAGGTACCCACGAGGATACCGATCAACAGGGCGAAGATGAAGCCTTTGATGGAGACACCGCCGAAGATGAAGATCACGAAGAGCACCAAGAGAGTGGTGAGCGAGGTGTTCATCGTGCGGCCCAGGGTGGAGTTGATCGCCTTGTTGATGACCGACAGGTAGGAGTCCCGCTTGTGCTCCGCCATGTATTCGCGCAGACGGTCGAAGACCACCACGGTATCGTTGATGGAGTAACCTAGCACGGTGAGCACTGCGGCAATGAAGGCTTCATCGATCTCCATGGAGAAGGGCATCACCTTCCAAAGGATGGAGTACAATCCAAGGAGGGCGAGGGCATCGTGGAGCAACGAGAGCAGTGCGCCGAGACCGTATTGCCAGTTGCGGAAGCGGAAGGCGATGTACAGGAAGATGCCGAGCAGTGCCACCAGCACGGAGGTGATGGCCGAGATCTTGATGTCATCCGAGATGGTGGCGTCCACCTTCCGCGATTCGATGACCTCGTAGGGATTGTTCAGCTTGGCGAGGCCTTCAGCGAGCTTGCCGTCCACCTGGGCGTCCACGCCTTCGCCGGAGGCATCCACCAGGTAATTGGTGGTCACCTTCACTTGGCGCGCGCCGCCGTACGACTTCACGTTCACCGTGCTCTGTACACCATCCTCCGAGCGGAAGCCGGGTTCGAGGGTGCTGCGGACCTCATCCACCTGCACATCCTGCGCGAACTTCACCACATAGGTGCGACCACCGCTGAAGTCCACACCCCAGTTGAAGCCCACGGTGACCATGGAAACGATGCCCGCACCGATGAGGATGGCACTGATGCCGTAGAAGAGCTTGCGCTTGCCCATGAAGTCGTAGGCAGCGTTAACCAGGATGTCCTTGCTCCAACCTGTCCACACCGAGAAGGACTTGCCTTTCTCCAAGCGCCAGGTGATGATCATGCGCGAGAGGAACAGGGCGGTGAACAGCGAGGTGAGGATACCCAGACCCAGCGTGGTGGCAAAGCCGCGGATGGGGCCCGAACCGAAGATGTAAAGGATCACCGCGGTGAGCAGCGTAGTGACGTTGGAGTCGATAATGGCGGACATGGCCCCCTTGAAGCCCAGGTCCACTGCGGACTTGAGCATCTTTCCGCAGCGGAGTTCCTCACGAATGCGCTCGTAAATGAGCACGTTGGCATCCACCGCCATACCCATGGTAAGCACGATACCAGCGATACCGGGCAGGGTGAGGGCTGCTTGCAGGGAAGCGAGCGAGCCGATGAGCACGAAGAGGTTCACCAACAGGGCGAGATCGGCCACCCAGCCAGCGGTGCTGTAGTAGAGCACCATGTACAGCATCACCATCAGC
>JALOLX010000147.1 GCA_025455765.1 Flavobacteriales bacterium
GGCAGCGTGTATTGCACGCTGTCCATGGTGATGCTGCGCGCATCGGTGGGTACGGTCACTGGCCGCTCGCTCATGGACGTACAAAGCGCAGCAGCTCAGCACTTCCTTCCACCCGCACCGCATACAGGCCTGCGGGCAATTGCTGCACCGGGTACAGCCACTGGCCCTGCCCATCGGTGCGACCGTTCGCTACGGTGCGCCCACTGGCATCGAGCAGGGTGAGGGCGGCACCTGCCTGGCTGGAGAACAGTTGCACACGGACCTCATCCACTGCGGGATTGGGCCACAGCACCGCATCAGCACCAACGACCTCTTCCACAGCGGTGATGCCGAGCAGTTGGCGCATGGCGTGGTAGGCGTTCACCTTGCCCTGGCCCCAGCGCACGCTGCCTTCCGGCGGTATGGTGCCCGTGAAGTTGTCGCGGCGGGCGGTGGTCTTCAGCAATTCCTTCACCTCTTGCGCAGTGATGTCCGGATCGGCCTGCAGGAGCAGCGCCACGATGCCAGTGACGGCTGGTGCGGACATGCTGGTGCCGGAGAACCGTGCGAAGGGATAGCTCCGCCCCTGGAAGTTGACCGAACCCACTGAGCTGAAGGAGTTGTCCGTGAACGAGCTGATGGACGATGCCACGGAAACGCCCGGTGCCGCGAGATCGGGCTTGCGGCGCTCATCCATGGTGGGGCCATAACTGCTGAAGCTGGCAATGCCGCCTCCACTGCCGTTGAACTCTGCCGTGTGGGCCGCCACCGTGATGAGGCTCTCGGTGCAGGCCGGTTCGCTGATGCCGTAGTTGCGGTCACCGTTGAGCCAGCCGGTCTGCCCTGCGGTGAAGGCCATGCCCCAGTTGCCTACATCATTGGTGAGCTCCGTGACGTTCCAGAAGTGAACGATGCCATCGGGAGCGGTGGCCTTCAACGCCACCTTGATGGCACCGCTCCGGTTCTTCACCCGCAGGCGGAAATGTGGCCGACCGTTGAGCGGGTGTGCGGCTTCGGCGGTGAGGTTGAAGAAGACCGTGTCCGCGCCCTGCACCACGAAGGAATCGAGGTAGGCTTGTTGTGTGGCGGTGTGGTACCAGGGCGACTCCTGCAGCGTGTTATTGGCGTTGCTGGTGATGATGAAGCCCGCACTGAAGCTACGCCCCGGCTCGCCCCACATGGTGATGCTCTGGCCCCACATGCGCGGGTGGGCCGAGTACGAGTAGAAGCCGATGCGGCTCTTGATGGTATCGTTGGCGAAGGTGCGCTTGATGTGGAAGTTGATGTCCCCGTTGTTACCACCGGAATTGACGAACACGATGCCTTGTTCAGAGAAGGCATCGATGGCCTGGCTGAGCAGGGAATTGCCATCGAGCGTACCCATGTGGTAGAGGCCCCAGCTCATGTTCACCACCAGGCGCTTCTCATCGGCCTCGGCAATGGTGTTCATCCAGGCGAAGGCATCGAGCACAGCCGCAGCATCCACCAGGAAGGTGCAGAAGAGGTACTGCGCCTCGAAGGCCATGCCGCGGTAGTTGAGCCCGGCCCCACTTCCGCCGGCGATGCCCGCCACGTGGCTGCCGTGAGTGGCATAGCTGTAGATGTTCGCCGTGTCGGACCCTGCGGCCAACAGGTCCTCCGGCGTATCGTACGCTGTGCCATAGCTATAGCCTTCCGGCGCTGGACCCGCCTGCTTGAACTGGTCCCATGCGGCGCGGATGCGGGTCTGCGTGAGCAGGGTGTCGTAGAACATGGGGTGCGTATAGTCGAAGCCCCAGTCGGTAATGCCGATGAGCACATCCGCACCGGTGTAGGCTTGTGGCAGGCCAATGCCGCGATGTACGCTGTCCACGCGGGTATCGCTGCGTACACGGTCCAGGTGGGGCTTCACCTTGCCGGCCAGCTCGGCGTAGTCCAGGCAGGTCAGATCGGCGAGGCGATCAAGGTGGTGGATGTCGATGCGGAAGGAACGCACCGGTCCAGCCTGCGCACCCCAGTGAATGGCCGGTCCTTCGATCGCGCAGGCGGCGCTGGTCTGGCGCCCCAAGAAGCCCACCATGCAGCGTCCATTGATGTAAGCGGTGGGATAGCGCCCCTGGGTGAGTTCGGTGAGCTTGCGTGCATCGGGCTCCTGGCGCGCAAGAGCTTGGAGGTGGAGCAGATCGGCGCGGGTGGTGGCGGGCAGGATGGGTGCTGCTGCGGCCGTGAACGCGGTGCCGAAGGCCAAGGCAAGAAGGATGGAGCGCATCGGGGTGGAATGGAAGGCGGAAGGTACGGTGTCCGAAGCAAGACCGGATGGGAATGAACGGACCATAACGCCCAGGAACGGTACTAGACCGATCCTTGCTCGATCGATATCATGGCCGATCCGTTCCCGAACGCCGACGTGTCAATTCCTGAATATCCAAGTGATCCTTGGGCCTCCCAGATCGGATCTTGCTAGCGATCAGATCTTCGTAGCTCAGTATGCGATATAGCATGACAGGCAGGCCCATGAGTTCCACTTGCTCGGCACGTGCCCAAGCTTCCTCGAACGTGTAGCCCGGCTTCAGGAACGTGATCACTTCCACCTCCAGCCCAGGACTCATTTGCAGTGTAATGTTCTGTTCGCTCTGAAGGACCTTGCTTGGGAAATGTTCGATGTCATACCCGAGCTCGCGAAGAGCCGTTGCCAGCCGTTCGAAATTGGCGTTCGTCGGCTCCATCCAAAAGTCGAGATCAGGCGACTGCCGCTGATAGCCATGAAAATTGACGGCACCGCCACCGATGAGCAGCATGCGCACCCCATGCGCCGTGGCAGCGCGCAAGAACCCGTTCACTTCTTCACTGAAGTGCATCCTTCTTCCGTACGATAAAGTTGCCCTTGCGCTCGATCGCTTCGGGATCCAGCGGCGGGCGCTCGTCGAAGCTGCGCAGGAACCACGCCAGCCGCTCTTCCGGAGAAAGGGCCATGAATTCCCGCTCGCGACGGGCGTTGGCCTCTTCCTTGGTCTCGAAGCGAATGCGCTTGTCCATGGGGGAAAGATAGTGCCGAACGCGTGGGGCCTCAAGGTCAACAGGCTGGGAGCCTTGCTGTCGGCTTCGGGTGGTGTTGGGTCAACAGGCTGGGAGCCTGTTGGACTACGCCACCTTCAACGCGTTCGCCACCTTCTCCTTCAACAAGGCGTGCTGCACCACGTCGATCATCTCGGAGACATACGTGAAGCGCATGCCTTTGGTGTAGCGCGCATCGATGTCCTCGATGTCCTTGCGGTTGTCGCTGCTGAGGATGATCTCCTTGATGCCTGCACGTTTGGCTGCGAGGATCTTCTCCTTGATGCCACCTACCGGCAGCACACGACCCCGCAGGGTGATCTCGCCGGTCATGGCCACGAACTTGCGCACCTTCTGCTGGGTGAAGGCACTGGCAATGCTGGTGAGCATGGTGATGCCTGCGCTCGGTCCATCCTTCGGGGTGGCGCCTTCGGGTACGTGTACGTGGACGTTCCAGCGCTTGAAGACCTCAGCGTCGAGACCGATGATGTCGCTGTGTGCCTTGAGGTATTCAAGGGCGATAACGGCGCTCTCCTTCATCACATCGCCGAGGTTGCCAGTGAGCGTGAGCTTGCCTTCGCCCTTGGTGATGCTGGTCTCGATGAAGAGGATGTCGCCACCTGTGGGTGTCCAAGCGAGACCGGTCACAACGCCGGCCACATCATTGCCCTGGTATTTGTCGCGGGCGTGGCTGGGGCCATAGATCTTCACCAGATCCTCCTCGCCGATGGTGATGTTGTACTTCTCCTTGAGGGCGATCTGCTTGGCCCGGTAGCGCACCAGCTTGGCGATGCGCTTCTCCAGCGTACGCACTCCGCTCTCATCGGTGTACTGGTCGATGATGGACTCGATAAGGCCCGGTGCGAGCTTGAGCTGCTTGGGCTTGATGCCGTTCTCGGTGAACTGCTTGGGCAGCAGGTGGCGGTTGGCGATCTCCACCTTCTCTTCCTGCGTGTAGCCGTTCACCTCGATGATCTCCATGCGGTCGCGCAGCGCGGGATGGATGCTGCTGAGGCTGTTGGCCGTAGCGACGAACATCACGCGGCTCAGGTCGTACTCCACCTCCACGTAGTTGTCGTGGAAGGCGTTGTTCTGCTCGGGGTCGAGCACTTCCAACAGCGCACTGGCGGGATCGCCCTGGTTGCTGCGGCCCACCTTGTCGATCTCGTCGAGCACGAAGAGCGGGTTGCTGGTGCCGGCCTTCTTCATGCTCTGGATGAGGCGGCCAGGCATGGCGCCGATGTAGGTCTTGCGGTGGAGCGCTTCGGCCATGCTCTTGCCCAGGCTGGTCTTACCCACGCCCGGAGGCCCGTAGAGGCAGATGATCGGGGCCTTCATGTCGCCCTTCAACTTGAGGACGGCGAGGTGCTCGATGATGCGCTCCTTCACCTTCTCCAGGCCGAAGTGATCGCGGTCCAGGATCTTCTGCGCGTTCTTCAGGTCGAAGCTGTCCTTGGAGTATTCGCCCCATGGGAGTTCGAGCAATAGCTGCACGTAGTTGTGCTGCACGCTGAACTCCGCTCCGGCCGGGTTCATCCGCTGCAGCTTCATCAGTTCCTTCTCGAAGGTCTCGCCCACCTTCTTCGACCACTTCTTGCGGGCGGCCTTCGCGCGCATGTCCTCGATCTCCTGCTCGATCGGATTGCCACCCAGTTCGTCCTGGATGGTCTTCATCTGCTGATGCAGGAAGTACTCGCGCTGCTGCTTGTCCACCTCGCTGCGCACCTTGCTCTGGATCTCGTTCTTCATCTGCAGCATCTGCAGCTCCTTGCTCAGGTGCGCGAGCAGCATCTTGGCGCGTTCGTGGAGGTCGGCCACTTCCAGCATGCGCTGCTTGTCGCCCACCTCGGCGTTCATGTTGCTGCTGATGAAGTTCACCAGGAAGCTGTGGCTGTCGATGTTCTTGAGCGCGAACTGGGCTTCGGTGGGGATGTTGGGGCTCTGCTTGATGATCTCCAGGGCGAGGTCCTTCAGGCTGCTCACCAAGGCATCAAAGGGCTTGTCGTCCTTCTTCGGGCGGATCTCCTCGAACTCCTTCACCCGGGCGGTGAAGTAGGGTTCGGTGCGGATCATCTCGGTGATCTCGAAGCGCTTCTTGCCTTGAATGATGGCGGTGGTGCTGCCATCGGGCATGCGCAACATGCGGATGATGGTAGCGATTGTGCCGATGCTGTTGAGGTCCTCGGGGCGGGGCTCCTCGAGCTGACCATCCTTCTGGCTCACCACACCCAGCGTGCGCGTGCCGCGATACACGTCCTGGATGAGGCGGATGCTGCGGTCGCGGCCTACGGTGATAGGGATGACCACACCGGGGAAGAGCACGGTATTGCGCAGGGGCAGGATGGGCAGTTCGGGCGGTGTGCTCTCCGCGTTCATCTGCTCCTCGTCCTCAGCGGTGATCAAGGGGATCAGTTCGGTCTCGCTCTCGATCTGGTCGCTGCTGAAGAGTTCGCTCGTATGCAAGATGTCGTTCATCGACAGAAGGGGTCAGGATGACAGTTACAAAGATACCGCGCCTGGCAGGCCTTGCGTCAGAACGCGTGCAGCAAGCGGGGAAGGCCTTCCTGCCAAGTTCCGTGCCGGAAGCGAAAGCCTGCCAGATGGTCAGACCGCCGCACGCGAGCGGGAAAAGACCTCCCGCAGGACCTCCTCCTCCACCGCGTCCAACGGGATGTTGCGCCGCGCCATCACCCGCCTGGCCGTGCCCAGCGCCCGTTCCAGGTCGTAGGTCTCGAAGCCCTCGGCACCGCCCCACGCGAAGGAAGGGATGTGCTTGGGCGGGAATCCGCCCCCGAACACGTTGGCCGCCACGCCCACCACCGTGCCCGTGTTGAACATGGTGTTGATGCCGCTCTTGGCATGGTCGCCCATGATGAGCCCACAGAACTGCAGGCCCGTGTCGACGGAAGTGCCTTCCGCGTAACTGAAGGCCTTCACGCCGCCATACGTGTTCTTCAGGTTGCTGTTGTTGGTGTCCGCGCCCAGGTTGCACCACTCGCCCAGCACGCTGTTGCCCAGGAAGCCATCGTGCCCCTTGTTGCTGTAGCCGAGCAGTACGCTGTTGTTCACCTCGCCCCCCACCCGGCACTCCGGCCCGAAGGCGCAGGGACCGTAGATCTTGGCGCCCATCTTCAATTGGGCATGGTCGCCCAGAACCAACGGACCACGGATGATGCAACCTTCCATCACCTCCGCGTCCTTGCCGATGTAGATCGGTCCCGCCTTGGTGTTGAGGATGCTGGCCTCCACGACCGCACCTTCTTCGAGGAAGACGAGGTCGGGATCGCCGATGACGGTGTTGTACGCGCTGAGCCGCTGCGACCGGCGACCTTCGGTGAGCAACGCAAAGTCCTGCGCGATGGCCTGGCCGCAGTGCTGGAAGAGGTGCCACGGACGCTCGAAGCGGAGCACTTCACCGGTGAACGCGACGGCGCTCATGTGGGCGGGAACGCTGTGCCAATCGGCTTCGGCTGGTGCGCTGGCATTGGCCAGGGCGTAGGCCAAGGGACGTCCTCCGGCGGTGAGCACCTGCCCGGGACGTAGATCGAGCACGGCCGCCACAAGGGCATCACTGGGGTAGAGCGAGCCGTCCACTTCGTAGTGCGGCCCTTCGCCAACAGGAATGGGGAAAGCGGCGCTGAGGTAGGCTTCGGTGCGGTAGCCTACTGCTATGCCGCTGCGCACGTACCATCCCTCGCCCAGGCGCAGGATGCCCGGACGCAGCTGCCCCACCGGGCGCGTGAAGGTGAGCGGGAGCAGGTGCCGGTGCAGGCCGGCGTCGTTGAGGATGATGGCCATGGTCCTTCGCTGGGCCTTCAAAGGTAGCCCAAGTGCGCGGAGGCCTCAGGTCAGGCTCAGGCGATGAAGAACCCGCAGATCCAATAGGCGATGGCGGCCAGGACGGCGCTAACGGGGATCGTGAGCACCCAGGCCCACAACAGCCGTAGTGTCACACCCCAGCGCACGGCGCTCAAGCGCTTGGTGGCCCCCACACCGATGATGGCACCGGTGATGGTGTGCGTGGTACTGACGGGAATGCCCAGCTGCTCGGTCATGTAGAGGGTCATGGCGCCGGCGCTCTCGGCACACACACCTTCCAACGGGGTCACCTTGGTGATGCGCGAACCCATGGTCTTCACGATCTTCCAGCCACCGCTGAGCGTACCCAGGCCGATGGCACCGTAGCAGGCGAGCGGCACCCAGTAGGGCATCTCATCCAATGAAGTGGCCTGACCACCGGCCACCAAGGCCACCATGATGATGCCCATGACCTTCTGCGCATCGTTGCCGCCGTGGCCGATGCTGAACGCTGCGGAGCTGAGGAGCTGCAAGCGCTTGTACAGGTTGGCCGTGCGCATGGCGCTGGGCAGCTTGGTCATGTCCCACATATAGCTGAGCACGAACACCAAGGCGAATACGACCATGGCGATGCGCAGGTCCATGTTCTTGAGCACGAAGATGGACGTGATGGCGGTGGCCACAGCGATGATGGCCACGCGGAGCCAGAGCTTCTGCACGATGGTGACCAGGGTGATGAAGATGGAGATGAGCATGCCCACGAGCGGGGCCAGGAAGATGAACACGGCGATGATGCCGATCTTCTCCAGGTTGATGCTGCCCAGATCGAAGCCGGCACCAGCCAGCGCAGCGCCCGCGAACCCACCGATGAGGGTGTGGGAGGAACTGCTGGGGATGCCGTACCACCAGGTGAGCAGGTTCCACGTGATGGCCGCCAGAAGACCCGCCAGCACAACGCGAAGGGTGATGAACTCCTCATGCACCGTCTTGGCCACGGTGTTGGCCACGTGGTGGTCGCTGAAGATGAAGTAGGCCACGAAATTGAAGACCGCAGCCCACACCACCGCCTGGAAGGGTGTCAACACTTTGGTGCTGACGATGGTGGCGATGGAATTGGCGGCGTCGTGGAAGCCGTTGATGTAGTCGAAGATCAGCGCGAGCGCGATGATGACGATGAGCAGCGTCATGCCTCAGGCGTACTTCAGAAGGATGGACTCGATCACGTTCCCCACGTCCTCGCACTTGTCGGTGGCCAGCTCCAAGGTGGAGTAGGTGTCGCGCATGCGGATCAGCTGGATGGGGTCCTTCTCTTGTGCAAAGAGGCGCTGGATGGCGCGATCGTAGACCTCGTCGGCCTGGTTCTCCATGCTATTGATCTGCACCACGAACTCGCTGTGGGCGCTGCTCTTGTGCATGGTACGCAGGCTTTGAACGGCCATCTGCACGATGCGCGCCCCTTCGTTCACCAGACGGGCCAGCTCGCGGCAGGTCTCATCGGGCTTCTGGATGCCGAAGAGCTCCAGGTTCTTGGCAGAAGCAAGGATGAAGTCGGCCACATCGTCCAAGCTGGTGGCCAGGTAGTGGATGTCCTCCCGGTCGATGGGCGTGATGAAGTTGCGCGCCAGGTCGGTGAAGATCGTGTGCGTGAGGTCGTCGTTGGCGTGCTCAGCGATCTCCAGCCGCTCCAGCAGGGCCGTGCGCTGGGAGCCGGGCTCTGTGTTCATGATCGCGATGAGGTCCTCGGACATCTTCAGCACGTTGGCTGCCGATGCTTCGAAGTGGAAGAAGAACACGCGATCGCGCGGCTTGAAGATCTTGAGGATGCTTTCGAGCGACATGGGCTGGAGTTACGGCTGCCAAATGTATCCGGCCCGGTGATCGCCCACCCCATGTGAAGCGAAGCTTAACCCTGAGTTAACATTGATGGAGGTTCTGCGGCCTTACACGCCCAGACCTTCGCATCTTTGGCGGTATGCTCTACGCGTTCAATGGCTATCGGCCCGTGGTCCATCCTACCGCCTTCGTACACCCACAGGCCGCTGTGACCGGCAATGTGATCATCGGACGTGACGTCTACATCGGTCCAGGCGCGGCGTTGCGGGGGGATTGGGGTGAGATCATCATCGCCGACGGCTGCAACGTGCAGGAGAACTGCACTGTGCACATGTTCCCGGGTGTCACTGTGCGGTTGGAGGAAGGTGCGCACATCGGGCACGGGGCCATCATCCATGGGGCGCAGGTGGGCCGCAACTGCTTGGTGGGCATGAACGCGGTGCTGATG
>JALOLX010000148.1 GCA_025455765.1 Flavobacteriales bacterium
AGGGGAGGTGCTCCTCAATGGCCAGCGCATTGCATCAGGCAGCCATTATGTGCTGAGCAACGGCAGCAGTGTGAAGCCGCCTGCAGGTGCGCCCATTTATTACAGCGACATCCTGGGTGCTTTCATGGCACGCAATGGCCGGCCACGCATCGTGTTCAAAGCCGAGCGCATCGAGTACAACTTCCCCAACGGAAGGATGGGTCTGCATGAGCTGAACCTGGCCGAGACCGCCGGCAAGCTCATCGGCATCATGGGTGGCAGTGGCAGTGGCAAAAGCACCCTGCTCAATGTGCTGAACGGCAACCTTACGCCCAGCCGTGGCCATGTGACCATCAATGGCATCGATGTGCATGCTGAACGCGACCGGATCCGCGGTGTCATCGGTCACGTTAGCCAGGACGATCTGCTGATCGAGGAGCTCACCGTTTTCCAGAACCTCTACTACAACGCCAAGCTCTCCTTTGGCGATATGTCCGACGAGCAGGTGGCCGAGCGCGTGCTGCGGACCTTACAGAGCCTTGGCTTGTATGAGACCAAGGACCTCAAGGTGGGCAGTCCGTTGGACAAGACCATCAGCGGTGGGCAGCGCAAACGCCTGAACATCGCCTTGGAGCTGATCCGCGAGCCCAGTGTGCTCTTCGTGGATGAACCCACCAGCGGCCTCAGTTCGCGCGATAGCGAGAACATCATGGACCTGCTCAAGGAGCTGGCCCTCAAAGGCAGGCTTGTGTTCGTCGTGATCCACCAGCCCAGCTCGGACATCTTCAAGCTGTTCGATCGCCTGTTGCTCATGGACCAGGAAGGCCATCCGGTCTACTATGGTGATCCCGTGGATGCCGTGGTGTTCTTCAAGCGGGTGACCGGCCAGGTGAACAGTGATGTGGGGCAGTGCAGTGCTTGCGGGAACGTGAACCCGGAGCAGATCTTCAACATTCTGGAGGCCAAGCTGGTCGATGAGTACGGCAACGAGACCGACCAGCGGCGCATCAGTCCGGAGGCGTGGAACGAAGTGTTCAAAGCCCGCGCCGAAAGCGCAGCAGCCGAACTGCCCGATGAACGGAGCGTACCGCGTTCCACCTTCGCCATACCGGACAAGATCAAGCAGTTCCACGTCTATTTCAAGCGTGACCTGCTGAGCAAGCTGGCCAACCGTCAGTATGTGCTCATCAATCTCCTGGAGGCGCCTGCGCTCGCCTTCGTAATGGCCTTCTTCCTCAAGTTCTACCGCACCGGCCACGGTACGGCAGGAGGCTACATCTTTCGGGAGAACGATAACCTGCCGCAGTACTTGTTCATCGCGGTGATCGTGGCCTTGTTCCTGGGTCTTACGGTAAGCGCAGAGGAGATCATCCGCGACCGGGCGATCCGCCAGCGCGAGAAGTTCCTCGACCTCAGCAAGGCCAGCTATCTGCTGAGCAAGATCTCCATCCTGTTCATCATCTCCGCCATCCAGACCTTGCTGTTCACCTGGGTGGGTAGTACCGTGCTCAACATCCAAGGGCTCTTTGTGGAGCATTGGATCCTGCTCTTCAGCACCGCCGCATTGGCCAATGTGTTGGGCCTGAACGTCAGTGCCAGCTTCAACAGCGCCAAGGTCATCTACATCATGATCCCCGTGCTCATCATTCCGCAACTGCTGTTCAGTGGAGTGATCGTGAAGTTCGATAAGCTGCATCCCTGGTTCTCATCGGAGCGCAGCGTTCCGTGGATCGGGAACATCATGGCTTCGCGCTGGGCCTATGAAGGGCTTGCGGTCACCCAGTTCAAGGAGAACCGCTACGAGACCATGGTCTACGAGCTCGATCGACGCATGAAGCAGGCCAACTGGCGCAAGGACCTGTGGGTGCCCGAGTTGCGGAACGCCATCGGGGATGTGCGTGCGGCGCTCAATGGTCAGCAGGCCGATGTGGATGTGCCCTACGAACTGGGATTGATCCGAACGGAACTGGAGAGCGAACTGCAGCGATTGCGCGGTGCAAGCTGTCCCGCGTTGGACCGGTTGACGCCGACCAACGTGAACCCACAGGTGCTTACCGAAGTGGAGGGTTGCCTGGATGTATTGGTCCATCACTACCGCAGCACCTATCGTGATGCTGAGCGCGAAAAGGACGCGTTCATCGCCCGGCTGACCAGCACCGATGATGGACGCAAAGCCTACTTCGCCTTGCTCGACTCGTATCGGAACGAGAGTCTCGCCGACATCGTCACGAACAGGAACGATGTGAACGTGATCGTGGAGGCGGAGGCAAGTTTGGTGCAGAAAAGCGATCCCATCTATCGCGCACCGGACAAGGGTGGGCTACTTTCCGCGCACTTCTACGCCCCCAGTAAATGGCTGTTCGGCTATCGCGTTCCTACGCTTTGGGCCAATACGCTCGTGCTCTGGGTGATGTCGTTAATGCTTGCATTGGCGCTCCATTTCGATGTGTTCCCGCGTCTATTACGACTGATGCCCTCCAAGAAGGGTAGGTAGTGCCGCGCGTGAGATCCAAGGCTGCCTGGGCAGTAACGCACAAGGCCCGGTGGTCCCGGGCCTTGTGCGTGGTAGATATGCAGAGCGTCAGTGATGACCTCCCGCATCCTCGATCTGGATCATCTTGAACGGGATGTTGATGATGCCGGCGTAGTCCTCGCCGGCCTCAAGCATGTCCTCATCGTCCTGCTCGTAGTGCCACAGTACGGTGACTTCATTCCCTCCTGCGCGCAGGCTTTCCAGCTTCTTGAAGAGGTCGAGGATACACTTCGAGGAACTGGTGTTGAAATACTCCAGTTGTACATGCAGGGAAGTGCGTGCCTGGGGTGAGCGGCTGTACCGATCCACCCAATCGATGAGGGGCTTGAAGAATTCGATCGAATTCTCCGGAATGGATCGGCCGCGCAGCTCCAATAGCCCGGTCTCTTCATCGAACTGGACGAACGGCGTTTTCGGAGTGCCTTCAAGAGTGAGGGATGCCATGCGTAAGATCTGCTAGGTAGTAACGTTCACGTTCAAACTGAAGAAGGTGTTGCCTTCATCGTAGGGCACAAAGCCATACTCGAGCTTGCTGCCGCTCTTGCGGGCAATGTCGATCATGCCCAATCCGCCGCCGCCTTTGGCAGAGAAGCTGCCATTGTTGAGCTTCTCCCGATAAAGATCACGCAGCGAATCATCGGTAAGGTCGTTGATGTGATCCAGGTAAGAGCGCAGGTGCTCCACCTCGTTGGCGGCCATGAAGTTGCCGGTAAGGATGGAGTAGCCTTCATCCGTGTGGGCGATCATCACCACACCGTTGGCCGCCGCGGGCTCATCGCCTTGTACATCGTGCCATTTGGTCTGGTGGTGGAATTGGTTCTGCAGGCATTCCATCACAACGTTGAAGACACGTTTGCGTGCCTTCGCATCCGGCTCGATCACCAGCATCTTGCGCTCTACCGCTCCAAGCAGGGCTGTGACCAGCTCAGCCGTCAGCGCGCCTTTGAACGAGAGCAGGATGCGCTGCCGTTCGAGGGAATCGTAGAGCTCGTGGACGCGTTGGATCATGGGATGCCGTAGTGCGGCTGCTTCGTGCAAAGAGAACCAGGGGTGAGGTTGGCAGGGCAGCCTGTCCTTGGGGAGTTATCCACTAGGTTGTCAACGCCCAGCCACACTTTGTTAGCTTCGCCACCCGTTGCGCTGCCCGGAATGGATTGGTACAAGGATTGGTTCGGCACCCGCTATTACGCCCTGCTGTACGGTCATCGCGACGAAGCCGACGCTGAACCGTGGGTGCGCTCCATCCTGGACCGATGGAGGCCACCGCAAGGCGCAAGGCTCCTCGATCTGGCCTGCGGTCGTGGCCGCCATGCCTTGCATTTCGACCATGCTGGTATGCAGGTGACCGGGGCTGACCTCTCGCCAGAGAGCATCGCCGAGGCCGCACGTCGGGTTCCGCGCGCCTCCTTTCGGGTCCACGACATCCGTTCCCCCTTTCCGGGGCCACCGTTCACCTACATCACCTGCCTCTTCACCAGCCTGGGCTACACGGCCGATGAAATGGATGATCGCCAGGTGCTGCAGGCCGTGGCCACCTCCTTGGAGCCCGGTGGAAGGTTCGTGCTGGACCTCCTGAACCCCGCCTTCGTGGTCCAGCACTTGGTGCCGCTTGAGCACCGCACCATCGAAGGGGTGCAGTTCGAGGTGCGTCGCTGGGCGGACCACCAGTTCATCCACAAGTCGATCACGGTGGACGACGCGGGAACGCTGTATCACTACCAGGAACGGGTCCGCATGCTTTACCCTGAACACGTGGAGGCCCTTGCCCAACAGTGCGGCCTGGTGGTGGAGGACCGCACCGATGGACCGGTCCTTTCCCCTTTCGATCGTGACCGTTCTGCGCGGTACGTGCTCTGGACCCATAAACCCCTACTGGCATGATGCTGGCCGCCGGTGCGTTCTTCCTGGTGCCTCTGGTTGCCGGCGCTTCGGTGCGCCTCTTCAGCCCGCGCCCGGAGGTGCTGCGCTGGTTGCTCAGCTTCAGCGGCTCGTTCCTCATCGGTGTAGCCTTTCTTCACCTGCTCCCCGAACTTTATGTGGACCGCGGGGCCGCCGTGGGCATCTGGGTGCTCGGTGGCTTCCTGTTGCAGGTGGTGCTGGAGCATTTCAGCATGGGCATCGAACACGGTCACATGCACGGCGTGAAAGCCGGCACCCTGCCCCTGCTCACCTTGCTCAGCCTCATGCTCCACTCGTTCGCGGAAGGCATTCCCTTTGCGGCCCCGAACGTGGCTGCCGATGAGCATTTCCTGGCCGGTGTGCTGCTCCACAAGATCCCCATGGCCATCGCCTTGGTCACCATTCTTCAACGGGCTGGCACCGTGGCCTGGCGCGCCTGGGCTGCCGTGGTGCTCTTTGCACTGGCCGCCCCTGCCGGTATCTGGTTCGGAGCCACTGTTGGTGATCAGCTGGGGCCGGCCTTCCTTCAGAACATGCTCGGCCTCGCCATCGG
>JALOLX010000149.1 GCA_025455765.1 Flavobacteriales bacterium
GTGGGCCTCGGCCAGCGAACCGCCAAGCACGGTGAAGTCCTGCGAGAACACGTACACCAGGCGGCCGTCCACGCGACCGAAGCCCGTGATCACGCCATCCCCCAGGAACTTCTGCTTGTCGAGCCCGAAGTTGCTGCTGCGGTGCACCACCTGCTGGCCGATCTCTTCGAAGCTGCCTTCATCCAGCAGCAGATGGATGCGCTCGCGGGCGGTGAGCTTGCCCTTCTTGTGCTGGGCGGCGTTGCGTTCAGCGCCACCACCTTCAAGGGCTTTGGCGATGCGGTCATCAAGGGCTTCGAAATGCGGGTTCATGCAGCGTGGGCGCCCGCCGTGCTTCCCGGAGCGGGCGCCCAAAGGTAGCAGCCTGCCTCCCGCACGGGCATGGCATCGGCCCGCGCCGTACTTTGGCGCTCCATGCAGTGGCGCTTCGCCGATCTTCCCGTTCGCACCAAGTTCATGGTGACCCTGGGTATCCCCGTGCTCGGCATGGTGCTGCTCATTGGCAAACAGGTGGATGGCAGCATCAAGCGGCGCGATGTGATGGGTTACATCCAGGCGCAGTCCGAACGCATCGGCCTCTACGGCAATGTGATCCATGAACTGCAGAAGGAGCGCGGCATCAGCATCGCCCGCCTTACCGGACGCGCCATCACGCCGATGAAGCTATCGGTGCAGTGGAACGCCACCGATGAACGGATCTCCGCCCTGCGCGATCCCGAACGCGCACTCGACCCGTTCATGGATGCCAACCGCGCGTTCGACGGGCTGCATGTGCTGCGCACCCGGGTGAACGAAGGACGCATCCTCCCGCAGGAAGTGGTGCGTGGCTACAGTGTGATGGACCAGGCCCTCCTCGATGAACTGGGCCGCCTGGGCAAGTTGGAGCTCGATCCAGGTACCAAGGACCGCATCTATGCCCACCTCCGCCTGCTCAACGCCAAGGAGGCCCTCAGCTCGGTACGCGACCGCCTGCTCATCGGCCTCACCGATGCCCTGATCACCGAAGGCGAACTGGCCGAACTGGCCGAACAGGTGGCCCGCTACGAAACGAACATGCTCCTCTTTGAACGCGATGCGCCAGCCGAGGTGCGTGCCGACTATGACGCGCGGTTCCGGGGGCCGGACATCAACTTCATGCGCTCCATCATCGGCATCGTGAAGGAACGCCGATCGGTGAAGGCCGGCGTGCTTTCCCGCGAATGGTGGGACCTCTCCATCCGTTCCCTGGACAAGCTCAAGGAAGTGGAGGACCGCTCCCTGGAACTGATCATCTCCAACACCGTTGGCAATGCCCGCGATGCCGAGTGGCGCCTGTTGCTGGTGATCCTGGCCTTGGTGGGCGTGGTGGGCGCCGTTACGGTGATGGGCTACGTGATCATGCGTGGGGTGCGCAACACGGTGAACGAGGTGAGCCAGGCCGCACGCTCCCTTTCCACCGGCGACGTCAGCGCCACCGTACCCGTGACCACCGCGGATGAGATCGGGCAGATGGCGTTGTCCTTCAATGGCATGATCGAGAACATCCGCTCGCTCGCCAACAGCGCTGAAGCCATCGGCAAGGGCAACTACGACACCCAGGTGAACGTGCGCGGCGATCAGGACGTGCTCGGCCTTGCGCTTTCGCGGATGCGCGAGAACCTGAAGGCGGCCCGCATGCGCGATGATGAGCAGCGCGCCGAACTACAGGCCGAGAAGCGCAAGTTGGAACAGGCCAATGAACGCATCCAGGTGCTGATCAAGGAGATGCACCACCGGGTGAAGAACAACCTTCAAGTGATCGCCAGCCTGCTGCGGCTGCAGGCCGCCACCTTCACCGAGGAGCGCCTGGAGAAGGCGTTCGAACAGAGCCAGAACAGGGTCAACGCCATGGCCCTGATCCACGAGAAGCTCTACAAGGGCGACGAGCTCTCCACCATTGATGTGGCCCAATACATCCATGACCTCTTCAGCGAGCTGGTCCACCTCAACGATGTGGGCGAACGCATCCGCTATGACTCCGATATCGATACCGGGCTCGCCTTCGACCTCAACACCATGGTGCCGCTGGGATTGCTGCTGAACGAATTGATCACCAACTCCTTCAAGCACGCTTTCGTGGGGCGCTCCTCAGGGCATATCCAACTCTCCATCCATCGGGCGGAAGAGCGCGCCTTCGACCTATATTATCAGGACGATGGGGTCGGTATCCCGGTGGAGAAGCTACAGGATGAAGGCAACACCCTCGGGGTATCGCTGATCGAAAGCCTGGTGGACCAGCTGAACGGACGGATGACCGTGGACGGTAGCGTGGGTGCCCGTTACCACATCCGCTTCCAGCCCCGTTGATCAGCCCTTTTCCAGCTCCGCCTCCACCTCTTCGGTGAGGTCCATGTTGTGGTAGACGGCGTTCACATCGTCGTCCTCCTCCAACATGTCCACCAGCTTCAACACGGCGCGGGCGGTATCCACGTCTGCCGGAGTGGTCACCAGCGGGAACCGCTTCAGTTCAGAGGACTTCACCTCCACACCGAGCGCCTCCAGCTTCTGCTGCATCTGTCCGAAGCTCTGGAACGGTGCATAGATCAGGATGCCCTCTTCCTCGCGTACCACATCGTCCGCACCGCCATCGATCACCTCCATCTCGAACTCATCCAGGTCGCGACCCTTCAACGCTTCATTGCTCACCACGAACTCCGCCTTACGCTCGAACATGTGGCCCAGCGACCCTGAGGTGCCGAGGTTGCCGCCGCACTTGCTGAAGAAGCTGCGCACGTTGCCCACCGTGCGGTTCACGTTGTTGGTGGCGGCGTCCACGAACACGGCCACGCCACCCGGTGCATAGCCTTCATAGGTGGTCTCCAGGTAGTCGGCCTCCTCGCCCCCTTGCGCCTTCTTGATCGCCCGGTCGATGTTGTCCTTGGGCATGTTCATGCCGCGCGCGTTCTGAATGGCGACCTTCAACCGGCTGTTGGCCTCGGGGTTCGGACCGCCGGCCTTCACGGCCATGGCGATCTCCTTGCCGATACGGGTGAAGAGCTTGCTGAGCTTGGCGTTGCGCGCGAAGATCTTGTGCTTGCGTTTCTCGAAGATGCGGCCCATGGTGCGCTGGTTCGATGGAGCGGCCCTGTGGTGGACCGGGCTGCGAATTTACAGGCTCCGGACCGAAGCGCCTCAACGCAGCGGGGCCGCGGTAAGCCACCGTTCACCGGCACCTTCCGCGGCCCCCTCAGGTAGAACCCCTCGTAGCCTCGTGCGATCAGGCCTATAGGCCCTTCACTATGCTAGTCCCACCCAAGGATGGTGATGCCCACCGTCAGCGGCGTCAGTTCAGGTCCCTTGCCATCGTTGAACAAGGGCGTGAGCGCATACTCGGCGAACAGGTTCAGCGAGCCATAGCCCAGTCGTACGGATGCCGCCAGACGATACGGCAGCAGCAGGTAGTCGCCCTTGTCGCGGTCCTTGCGGTCGCTGTCGTTCAACTCGTACTTCTGCTTGTACATGGTGTCGAAGTACCAGCTGCCCACCACACCGGCCGCCAGGTGTACGTTGCCCTTCTGGTCGAAGCCCGTGGTCTTCTTCGTGGCGATCTCCTCCACCGTGGGCAGCTTGGCCCGTTTGGTGTTGAACTCCAGCATCAAGGGCACCCGCAGCCCCATCTGGCGCAGCTTGTTCTTGTCGAAGTCGGGCTGCTCCACCGGCAGGCCGAAGATGGAATCGGCGTTGTAGCTCAGCAGCACGTTGTTCCTCAGGTGGTAGTTCACGAACTCCAGCCCCATTCCGGTGAGCAGGCCCACATGGTGCGTGCCGAACTCGATCTTCTGCTCCCAGAAGTTGATGCCCAGGAACCGTGATCGGCCGTGATCGATCTGCATGAACTCAGCCGCGCCACCCAGATCGGTATCGCCATCCGTGCCCATCAAGGTGTTCACGCCCACATCCCAGCCACCCCAATAGGTGAACACGGCGCGGCGCTCCTTGCGCAGCTCTTCCAAGCGCTCGGCCGCACTGTCCGTGGGCGAAAGCCACTCCTTGCGCTCGGTGGTGATGGTGATCCGCTTGCGGCGTGTCTCGATGATCATCGGCTCGTTGCCCTTGCGGGTGCTGTCTCCCTCCTGCTCAATGCGGGCATGGGGACCGTCCTTGTCGATGCCGATGGATAGGGCAACACCGCTCTTGGTGGTCGTGCTGTCGGTCTGGGCCACCGCCATGCCGCTGAAAGCCAGGCAGGCGAGGAGGAAATGCGTTTTCATGATCTGCGGTTCTTATTCGTGGGACGATCCCGGCGCCGCGATGTTACAGGATGCATGGAAAAAAGTGCGCCGCGCAGTCCCTCGTCTGCGCGGCGCTACACCTGTGGCGCTCATCCGAGCGCTGCCTTCAAGCGCGCTCCGGACGGAACGTAAGCCGCAGGTGGGTGGTCCTCCAAATGCCATCCGGGTTCTCCCCGATGTCGATGCGCGACAACTTGCGCAGTACGTACTCCTTCAAGCGCTCATTCTCTGAACTGCAGTTGAGCACCTCGATGCGCCCCTCCTTGTTCACCACCAGGCTCACGAACACTTCACCGTTCATGTTGGAGCGCTCCAGCACCGGATAGGCGATGTGCTTGTTCAGCGCACGGTCCAACTGGCGCTCCAGCTGCACTTGCGCGGGGGTGCGTTGTTCCACTGGTCCTGCTGCACGGCTGTATCCCAGGGTGAGCACGGAAGCGAGCAGAAGGGTGATGCGGGAAAGTTGCTTGTTCATGGCCGTTCGTTGTTGGTGGTTCTTGACCATACGACGGCGATGCACACCCATTGGTTACCGAACAAAAGGCCGATCGTGATGAGCGGTAAGCGGCGTGGGACGGGCGGTTCCGAAGGGACGGAACGTTCGGTCAACGCGTGCCGCTGATGCTGAAGCCGCTGCCCAGCCGCAGATCGAACCGCCGCTGGCCGCCATCGGTGTTCCGCTCGGTACGCAGACCTGC
>JALOLX010000150.1 GCA_025455765.1 Flavobacteriales bacterium
GGGGAAGCCGAAGTCCTTCTTGATGCGTGCCAGCACCTTCAAGCCTTCGTCCAGGCCGGGGCCTTGGTAGAAGTCCACGCTGCTGCGGTTGTCCTTGGTGAAGCTGCTCTTGTAGATCACGGGCAGCTTCAGGCGCTCGCTCACTTCCTTGAGCTTCTCGGCGGTGCGCAGCATCACGTCCTCGGTCTCGATCACGCAGGGACCGGAGATGAGGAAGAGCTGGTCGGAGCCGCAGGCGATGTTGCCGACGTGGACGGTCTTGGTCATGGTCTTTCGTTGCGCGCTTCAGCGAACAATGTGCCAAAGGTACCGTTCATCCGCTTGTGCGTTCAGGCTACGGTCAGCTCGAACAGCAACTCGCCGAGCAAGTAGCCTTCGAGGGTGTCCCCTGCCGCCAATGGTCCAACACCGGCGGGGGTTCCGGTGAACAACAGGTCGCCGTTCTCCAACTGCATGTACTGTTCCACATGCGCGATGAGCGCAGCCACGTCGTGTATCATTTGGCCGCTGTGGCCGCTTTGCACTACATGTCCGTTCTTTTTGAGCATGAATTCGATGTGCTTTCCAGCGGGAAAGGACTCCACCGCGCTGAACGCTTCGGCCACGTAGGCAGAGCCATCAAAGGCCTTGGCCTTTTCCCACGGTAGACCCTTCGTCTTCAAGGCTTGTTGTACGTCCCGTGCAGTGAGGTCCAGACCAATGGTAACGCGATCGGCCTCGGCGCGTCCGTTGTGCCTGCGGATGGAGTAGACCAGTTCGATCTCGTGGTGGATATCGTTGCTGAAGGATGGCAGTCGGATGGGGCCATCGTGCGGGATGAGCGCAGATGGGGGCTTCAGGAATACGACAGGTTCGTCGGGAATGGCGTTCCCCAGTTCCTTGGCGTGCTCGCTGTAATTGCGGCCGATGCAAATGATCTTCATGGGAGGGGGGGCGGTTTGTAGTAGGCAGTTTGCAGTAGGCGGTTTGTAGTAAGCAGTTTGCAGTAGGCAGTTTGCAGTAGGCGGTTTGTAGTAGGCAGTTTGTAGTTGGCAGTTTGCACTTGGCCTACGTGCCACCGAAGTCGGCCAGTGCGGTACGCATGATGCTGAGGGTGGTGCCTGGTAGGTCCGCCTTGGTCATGAGCCAATGGAGGTAGCCGGGGTCGTTCTGGCCGATGCGTTCGAGGGGCCATCCGTTGTACTTGCCAAAGCCTAGGCAGATCTGGCCTGCATCGTCGAAGCGAAGCTTTCCGGCTGGATCAGGGCTGCGCTTGCGGTCTCCGCTGAACTCGCCGAGGAAGTCGACATCCGGACGGAGGGCATCGCCATACCGTTCCAGCTGAGCGAGCAGTACATCAGCAGTGGCTTCCACGTCGGCCAGGGCATCGTGCGCGCCGGCATGTTCACGGCCGCAGTAGAACTTGAGGGCGGCGGTGAGGTCGCGCGGTTCCATGCGGTGAAAGATGCGCTGTACATCAACCACCCGGCTGCTGAGGTGGTCCCACGAGACCCCAACGCGGTGCAGTTCTTCCGCCAGAAAAGGGATATCGAACCGCAATAGGTTGAAGCCACTGAGGTCACAGCCTTCCAACTCATTGCGCACGACATCGGCCACTGCTTCCAAGGGGGGCGCGTCGGCCACCATGGCGTCGGTAATGTGGTGTACCGCGGTGGCCTCAGGAGGGATGGGCATGCCAGGGTTCACCAAGGTCTGGTAGGTGTGCCGTGTGCCATCGGGCATCAGTCGTACGATGCCGATCTGCACGATGCGGTCCTGCCCGATGCGGGTGCCGGTGGTCTCGAGGTCGAAGAAGGCGAGGGGGCGGTGTAGCTGAAGGTGCATGGCTGCTGGTGGAAAGCAAGAACCCCGACTCCTTTGTTGATGCAGGAAGGCCGGGGTCCTTGGGGGGAAGTGGCTGTCTACCGGACCTTGAGCTTGGCGTATTGGAACTTGCCGTACTTGTCTGTGCTCTGGTAATCGCCACTGTAGCGTGGTCCTTGTACGAGGTTGTTCACGGCCTCAAGCTTCAACAGGTTGGCATCCTTACCTCGGGCGCTTACCGCTTCCACGATGCGCTTGCGGGCATCCTCCAGGCGCTGACGGCTGAGGTTCTCATTGGTGCCGAAGGTCTTGGTGGGCACTTTGGAAGCGCTGGCCTCAATGACCACGCGGGCCTCACCGTTCTTCTCGATCAAGCCCACGACCACGTCCACGAACTCACGCCAGCGCGCTTCGTTCTGGTCGATGTCCTTGGCGTTGTAGGCGTAGAACTTGGTGTACTCATCCGCATAGCTTGCATCTGGCGTGGTGCGGGTGGTGCCAGCCTCCTTTTTCTGTGCATCCGTCTTGGGCTGCTCGCCAGACTTGGTCGTGCCTGGAACGGTGGCCACATCGCCGGTATCCTTCTTCGGAGTGTCGGTCTTCACCGGCTCGCCCTTTTCCTTCTTTCCCGGAGGCGCGCCTTTGGGCAGGTCCACGATGCTGGCCGGACCGGCGAGCGAAACGGGGTTGAGGTAGATCTCTTTGTTGATCTCCTGGTAGCTGCTTTCGCACTCCACGAAGATGTCCTCGGTATGAACGGTCTGATCGTTCACGCGATAGTCAAGGTTGTACTCCTTGCAAGGTGGAAGGATGGCTACATACACTCCGTCACGTTGGCGGGGCTTGTAGGTCTTCACTTCACCTGTGGCCTTGTCGGTGACGTATAGAATGGTGCTTGGTGGAAGCGACTCACCGGGGGGCGGGATGATGAAGCCTTTCAACACCGTGAGCCCTTCGCTCTCCAGTTCGGATGGCAGGTCCACAAAGTAGATGTCCTTCTCACCGTAGCCACCGATCTGGTCGCTGCTGAAGTAGCCACGACGACCATCGGCCGTGGTGATGAAGAAGACCTCGTCGTCCACCGTGTTCAAGGGATAACCCAAGTTCTGCGGCACGCTCCACGAACCATCCTCCTGTTGCTCGGTAACGAACACATCAAAGCCGCCCATGGAGTTGTGGCCCTGGGAGCTGAAATACATCGTCCGGCCGTTGGGATGAATGAACACGCCATCCTCGTCGTACGCAGTATTCACCGTACCACTGAGTGCCTGTGCCTTGCTCCAGGTGCCGTCTGGCAGGCGCACCACGCGGTAAATGTCTCGCCCTCCTACACCACCCTTGCGATCGCTGATGAAGTAGAAGGTGCTACCATCGGCGGTCAGGGCACCGTGGGTCTCCCAAGCCTTCGTATTGATGTCGCTGCCCATGAGCACCGGATCGCTCCAGATCTCACCCACGAGCTTGCTTTCGTAGATGTTGCCATCGCCGCCATCATCCCGATAGATGAACAGGGTCTGGCCGTCGGCGGCTACGTTCACAGAGGCCAGGTGACCTGCGCTGGCAGGATTGATGTTCAGCAGTTCCGGCGTTTGCCAGTTGCCCTCGCGGTCCTTGTAGCTTACATAGATGTTCTCGTAAGGCAGACCAGCGATGGGATCGATGATGCTGGAGTTGCTGCTGTCCGGACGGATGCGACGCGAAGTGTAGAAGAGGGCGTTCCCATCCACCGAAAGCACGGGACTGAAGTCCGGGTGGTCGTTGTTGACCACCTGGCCGGCGTTGGAGACCGAATAGTTCACCGGATTGGCCTTGAGCGTGCGTGCATTGGCGGTCTGCTCTTTACCGCGTGTGGCGGCGGGACGCAGAGCGTGCTTCTCATCCACCTCATCCAGGAACTTCTGGTAGAACTGGTCGGCCTTGTCGAACTCGTTGTTCAGGTGGTAGGCGCGACCCAGGTAATAATCCACTTCGACCGGAGCGTTCCGTTCACGCGGGTCGAAGGGGTCGTATCCGGTGGTGTTGAAGCCGCCATACTTGCCAGCAGAGCGAGACCTGGAGGCTTGCTCCAAGTAGGGCAACGCCTTGGCTTTCTGGTTGTAGGAGTTGAAGTAGGAGTAACCGAGCTTGTAGCTCAGGTTGGCATTGTTCGCATCGGTGCCCAGCAGCTCGGACCAGATATCGGCCGCTTGGTTGTAGAGCTTTTCCTCCATCAGCTTGTTCCCCTCTTCGAACTTCCAGTTGAAGGAGGTATTGTCACCTTGGGAGAAAGCGGTGACAGAGAGCAGGGCAAGCCCGATGGTCGCAGAGGCCGAGTAGCCGTACTTCATGGGGGTCAGTTCAGGTCGACAGGATGATAGGAGCGGCTAAATGTAGGATTTTCCCGCAGTTAGGATCAGAAGGACTGGTCGATGGACCATCCTTCCAAGATATCGGCTACGCGACGTACGAAGCGTCCACCCAGCGCCCCGTCCACCACACGGTGATCATAGCTGTGGCTCAGGAACATCTGGTGACGGATGGCGATCACGTCGCCGCTCGGGGTTTCGAGCACCGCCGGCTTTTTCCGGATGGCGCCCGTGGCCATGATAGCCACCTGGGGCTGGTTGATCACGGGTGTGCCGAGCACGTTGCCGAAGGTGCCCACATTGGTGACCGTGTAGGTGCCACCACTGATCTCGTCCGGCGTAAGCTTGCCTGCGCGGGCACGGTTTGCCAGGTCGTTCACCTTGCGGGTGAGGCCCACCAGGTTCAATTGGTCGGCGTTCTTGATGACCGGCACAATGAGGTTGCCCGAAGGAAGCGCCGCTGCCATGCCGATGTTGATGTCGCGCTTCTTGATGATGTTGTACCCATCCACCTGCACGTTGATCATCGGCATCTCCTTGATGGCCTGAACGATGGCCATGATGAAGATGGGCGTGAAGGTGATCTTCTCGCCTTCGCGTTGCTCGAAGGCCTTCTTCACCTTTTCGCGCCAGAGGACCAGGTTGGTGACATCCGCCTCCACGAAGCTGGTGACGTGCGGGCTGGTGCGCTTGCTCATCACCATGTGGTCGGCGATCAGCTTGCGCATGCGGTCCATCTCGATCAGCTCATCGCCAGGTGCGGGCTGCAATGCAGGGGCTGCAGGAGCGGCTGC
>JALOLX010000151.1 GCA_025455765.1 Flavobacteriales bacterium
TGCTGGTCTCGGGCTTCACGTCACTGGGTGTTGCGGCCTACCATCGCTTCGGCCCCAACCAATTGCCTGAGCTGGCCGACAACTTCGCCTTCAAGGTGCTCTTCGGCGTGGTGTTCTGATCCCTGCGTCGGAATGCGTTCCTTTGTCGGGTGTGCATGGCCCGCGCGGCGATGCACTGCGCACCATGTGGGCCTGGCTATCGAGTAGGATACTTCGCAACCGCATCGGCATCCTGGTGGTGCTCGGTCTGCTCACGGCCTTCTTCGGCTACCACGCCCGCAACGTGAAGGTGAGCTACAAGTTCGGCGGCCTGTTGCCGAAGAACGACAGCGCCTACGTGCAGTACGAACGGCTGCTGGAGCGCTTCTCCGAAGATGGCAACGTGATCGTGCTGGGGGTTGAGGACCGTCGCCTCTACGACCTGCGGCACTTCCAGGCCTGGTGGCAGCTGGGCCAGGACCTTAAGGAGCAGCCCGGCGTGGATTCCGTCTTCAGTGAAGCGCATCTCTACGAACTGGTTCGGAACGACAGCCTGAAGCGCTTCCAACTGGCCAGTGTGGTGCCGGGCATGCCCACCACCCAGGCCGAGGTGGACAGCATCGTGAACAAGGTGCGTTCACTGCCCTTCTACCAAGGGCTGCTCTACAACGACACCAGCGGCACCAGTCTGATGATGGTGTTCGTGAACGCCGAGCGCTTCAACAGCGAACGCCGCGGCGACATGGTGGACCTCATCGATGCACGCGTGAGCCAGTTCGAGCGGGAGCACTTCGAGGTGCGCCGGAGCGGACTGCCCTACATCCGCACGGTGGTCACTGAACTTACCAAGCGTGAGCTGCGGATGTTCGTGGGCCTGATGGTGCTGGTGGTGGCCCTGCTGCTGTGGCTCTTCTTCCGATCAGGTCGGGTGGTGTTCGTCAGCATCACCGTGGTGGCTGTCGGGGTCATCTGGGCCATGGGTTCCATCGGGCTGCTGGGCTATCGGCTCACTTCGGTGATGGCCATCATTCCGCCGCTCATCATCGTCATCGGCATCCCCAACTGCATCTTCCTCATCAACAAGTTCCACGTGGAGTTCGCCCAGCACCGCAACCGGGTGAAAGCCCTGACCCGCGTGGTGTATAAGGTGGGCAAGGCCTCGTTCATGACCAATGCCACCACGGCCGTGGGCTTCGCCACCTTCGTGCTCACTTACAGCGACGTGCTGAAGCAGTTCGGCCTCATCGCATCGGTGAACATCATGGTGGTCTTCGCGCTGAGCCTGCTGCTGGTACCGATCCTCTTCAGCTTCCAAGGCGAACCCACCGACCGCCACCTGGCACACCTGGACCGGCGTTGGGTGGACCGCAGCACCGAGCGCCTCGTTCACATCGTGCAGTACCAGCGTCCCATGGTCTATGCGGTCACGGCGGTGGTGGTGGTGATCGGTCTCATCGGGATCAGTCGCCTGCGCAATGAGACGCGGGTGGTGGACGATCTGCCCACCGACGCGCGCATCATGCAGGACCTGCGCTTCTTCGAATCGCGCTTCAATGGCGTGATGCCATTGGAGGTGATGGTGGACACGCGCAAGAAGGGACAGGTGCTGAAGGACATCAACCTCAAGCGCATCGGGCAGCTGCAGGACAGCCTCGCCACCCATCCGGAGCTCTCGCGTTCACTCTCCATCGCCGATGCCGTGAAGTTCACCAAACAGGCCTTCTACGGCGGTGATCCTACGCGCTACGACCTGCTGCGCGGCAACGAGAAGACCTTCATCCTGCCCTACCTGGAGAGCGCACAGGACAAGGGCGATCTGGCGCGGGGCTTCATCGATGAAGAGCGACGTTCCACCCGCATCACTGTGCAGGTGGCCGACATTGGAACGGCCCGCATGGATGAGCTGATGGCCCGCCTTCGTGCCAACGTGGACAGCATCTTCGATCCGGCCAAGTACGATGTGGTGCTTACCGGAACCAGCGTGGTCTTTCTGGAAGGCAGCAAGTACATGGTCTCCAACCTGCTGATCTCGCTGGCCATGGCCGTGGTGCTTATCGCAGCATTGATGGCCATCCTCTTCAACTCGTTCCGCATGGTGCTGGTATCGCTGGTACCCAACCTGGTGCCACTGATCACCACCGCCGGCCTCATGGGCTTCCTCGATGTGGCCATCAAGCCCAGCACGTTGCTGGTGTTCTCCATCGCCTTCGGCATCGCGGTGGACGATGCGATCCACTACCTCTCGAAGTACCGCATGGAGCTGAAGGCCAACAACCACCAGATCAAACGCTCGGTGCTGCTGGCGTTACGTGAGGCCGGCGTGAGCATGATGTACACCAGCATCGTGCTATTCATGGGCTTCAGCCTGTTCATGTTCTCCGAGTTCGGCGGCACCCAGGCGCTGGGGCTGCTGGTCTCCTTCACCCTGTTGGTGGCCATGTTCACCAACCTGATCATTCTGCCTTCGCTGCTGCTGAGCTTTGAGCGGGTGATGACCACACGCGCCTTTGAGGAGCCCTTGCTGGACATCCTCGACGAAGAGCAGGACATCGACCTGGACGAACTGCGGGTGGAAGACCCGCCCTCCACGCCCAAACCATGAAAGGCATCATCCTCGCCGGCGGATCTGGCACACGCCTCCACCCCCTCACACTCGCCGTGAGCAAGCAGCTCATGCCCGTGTTCGACAAGCCCATGATCTACTACCCGCTCAGCACCCTCATGGCGGCGGGTATCCGTGAGATCCTCATCATCAGCACCCCGCACGACCTCCCCCACTTCCGCAAGCTGCTGGGCGATGGCACCAACTTGGGCTGTCACTTCACCTATGCCGAACAGCCCGTGCCCAACGGCCTTGCACAAGCGTTCGTCATCGGTCGTGCGCACGTGGGCAACGATCCGGTGGCGCTCATCCTCGGCGATAACATCTTCCACGGTGCGGGTCTGGGCCGCATGCTGGGGCAGCACACACAGCCCGATGGTGGCCTGGTCTTCGCCTACCACGTCAGCGATCCCGAACGCTACGGCGTGGTGGACTTCGATACCGAGGGCCGCGTGCTGAGCATCGAGGAAAAACCCGCCAAGCCCAAGAGCAACTACGCCGTGCCCGGCCTGTACTTCTACGACAACAGCGTGGTGGACATCGCCCGCGACCTGCAGCCCAGCGCACGGGGTGAGTATGAGATCACCGACGTGAACAAGGAGTACCTCCGCCAGGGTCGCTTGAAGGTGGAACTGCTGGACCGCGGCACGGCCTGGCTGGACACCGGCACCTTCACCTCGCTGATGCAGGCCGGCCAGTACGTGCAGGTGATCGAGGAACGCCAGGGCCTGCGCATCGGTTGCATTGAAGAGGTGGCCTGGAAGAAGGGCTACATCACCGATGAACAATTGCGCAACCTCGCGCGTCCCTTGGTGAAGAGCGGCTATGGCGAGTACCTGCTGAAGCTCGTGGACCGCTGATCGTCATGGCCCGGACCGAAGCACTGCGCGCTGCTGTGGAGCAGCACATCGACCGTTGGAACACCGCTCTGCCGGACACGGGCCTCTATGCGCCCATGGCTTACCTGATGCGGCTGCCCGCCAAGCGCATCCGTCCGGTGGCGCTGTTGCTGGCCCATGAGCTCTTCGGCGGTGATCATCAGCAGGTGTTGGATGAAGCCCTGGCCATCGAGGTGTTCCACAACTTCACCCTGATGCACGATGACATCATGGATGCCGCCCCCCTGCGCCGCGGCATGCCCACGGTACATCTGCATTGGAACGTGAACACCGCCATCCTCAGCGGCGACGCCATGCTGGTGAAGGCCCACCAGTTGATGGGGCGTGATCCCCGGGCTGCCGCGCGCTTCGAGCAGCGGGCCATCGAAGTGTGCGAAGGCCAGCAACTGGATATGGAGTTCGAGCAGCGTGGGGATGTGACCCTCGCTGACTACAACGAGATGATCCGGCTGAAGACCGCCGTGCTGCTGGCCGGAGCGATGGAGATCGGCGCCTTGTTGGCCGGCGCATCGGATGCTGACGTGGAGCGTATCGGTCAGTTCGGCGAGCACCTCGGTCTGGCCTTCCAACTGCGCGACGACCTGCTCGATGCCTTCGGAGATCCCGACAAGGTGGGTAAGCAGGTGGGCGGTGATCTGCGTGCTGGCAAGAAGACCTGGCTGCTCTTGCGCGGCCTGGCCGTGGACGATGGCACCATCCGCGATGCCCTGCTCGTCACCCCCGACCAGCGTGACGTGCCCCGCATGATCGCCGCCTTGGAACGCAGCGGTGCACGTGCGGATGCCGAGGCCGAAGTAGCACGCTTGGATCAGCAGGCACTCGCTGCGTTGGACAGTATTGCTGTGCCTGAAGAGCGCAAGCAGCACCTGCGGGCACTGGCGGCGCAGCTGATGGTGCGGGTGCATTGAGGGGGGTGAGCCTACCCCACCAACTCCTTCAACGCATCCTCCAAGCGTTCATAACGGTACACGAACCCCGTGTCGCGGAGCCGTTGGCTGGAGGCAGCCGAGCCTTCCAACAGAATGCTGGAAAGGTCGCCCAAGGCCAGGCGAAGAGCGAAGGCTGGAACGGCGGGTAGGAACAGCGGTCGACCCAGCACGGTGGCCAGGGTGCGGGTAAAGGTGCGGTTGTCCACCTGCTCTGCGGCGCACACGTTGAACGCACCCTGCATGCTGGGAGTGGCGAGTGCATAGCGGTAGGCGTTCACCAGGTCGTTCAGGTGTACCCAGGGCATCCACTGACGGCCCGTGCCCAGCGGCGCACCTGCGCCCCATCGCACGGGAAGGGCCAGCTTGGCCAACGCACCACCAGTGGGGCTGAGCACGATGGGGGTGCGCAGCTTCACCACGCGGCTGAGGGCGCTCCACTCGTCCACAGCAGCTTCCCACGCCACACTGATGCGGGCTGAGGGCGCTCCACTCGTCCACAGCAGCTTCCCACGCCACACTGATGCGCGCGATGGTGTCGGTGCCCGGTGGGTCCTGTTCGGTGTAGGGGTGACCGGTGGTGACGGCGCCGTAGTAATTGATCCCCGCTGCACTGATGAAGCTCGTGGGCCGCGATCCTTCCCGCTGAGCCATGCGCAGCAGCAGGCGGGCGCTTTCGGCACGGCTGTCGATGAGTTCCTTCACCCGTGCTGGCGTCCAGCGCTTGTCCGCGATGCCCGCACCGGCCAGGTGGATGATGTGGTCCACACCGTCCAAGGCGGCTACATCCATGGTGCCCCGGCGGATGTCCCACGTGTAA
>JALOLX010000152.1 GCA_025455765.1 Flavobacteriales bacterium
ATTTTTAAGACGAAGCCCTATCGGACAATTCCGTTGCGATCATCGTTGATCGACGGCTTATGAAGATCACTAGTCGTAGTTTCCCCGGACACTACTGATTTTGAGATGGCTTCTAGACCAGCTATCTGAATGTCGTAACCGTTCGCGGCACGATCGTCCGGAGCGCTCCGAGAACAAGTGAGGGCGTCAACCCATGCCCAAGCGGGCTGTAGATCATTCCAATTCCACGCCACGCGCTGGCCCGGTCCGACATCATGAAGGTGTCACTCCGAGCGCAGCCAAGGAGTCAGACCTTCATGATGTCCCTCTCTTTCGCGTCGATCAGCGCTTCGATCTTCTTGTTGAAGATGCCAGTGAGCTTCTCGACTTCGGCTTCGAGCCCCTTGGCGGCATCCTCGGGCATGCCGTCCTTCTTGGCGGCCTTGATGGCTTCCATCGCTTTCTGACGGCTGCTGCGCACACCCACCTTGGCGTGTTCGCCTTCGGCATTGGCAGCCTTCACCAGGGCCTTGCGGCGCTCCTCAGTGAGCATCGGTACGTGGATGTTCGCAGCGATGATGGCCTTCTCGATGGCATCGATCATCTTCTTCTCCCAGGGCTTCACGAAGAGCGTGCGCGCATCGCCAGTGTTGATGGCCGCCACCTGTGAGATGGGCACCATCTGGCCGTAATAGTCCACGCGCACGGTCTCCAGCATGCCCGGACTGGCAGCACCCGCGCGGATCTTGGTCAGCTCATTATCGAGGTGTACATAGGCGCTCTGCATATGCTCCTCGCAGGTCTTGATCACGGCGGCGGTATCGATCATGGCGGAATGAATGGAGCGCAAAATTAACGGACCGTTGCCAACTGTGACCCACCGGTTGATGCATCCGCAACTCAACCGGGCATCGGAGGCCGGCGGGTTGCGATCACCGCAGTTTGAAGGAAAGGCTCAGCAGCCAGGTGGCGTGGTCCCAAAAGCGGGAAACGCCGTTGTAGGTCTTGCTGTCGGAGACCCCTGAGTCGGCGTTGCCTGCGGAAAGTCCGTTACGAGCGAACACCAGCGCCCCTTTCCGCTCCACCTCGGCCACCACTTGTCCATCATTGGCCACATCGGCAAGAAAGGGGATCGCCAACAAATTACCACGCACCGCTTCATACCCTTGGCCTCGCAATTCGAGCTGGCGGGCCATGGACCATTGTCCCCTGAAGCCCAGCTCCCAACGTCGGTAGGCCGCTCCCACCCCTGCGCTGGTGCGGGTCAGCACCAAAGTGGAGGCGACCGCACCCTGCAATGGCTCGGAACTCGCGGCCATGGGCTCATAGTCCGATGAGATCTCGCTCGCATTGAAGTCAAAATTGACCTTGTACGAAAAGCCTTCGTAGCGTGCGTTGGTCAAGATCAGGTCGGCGCCAAGACCAAGCTCAACGAAAGGCCTGGGGCCTCGATGGTCATCGCGAAAAAAATACCATCGTACTGGAACTGTGAACGAGAGCATGTCCATCTGCATGCCGGAAACGGTGTACTCATCCAGCTCCAATACACGTGAACCGCTCGGGCCGATGGAAACGAAGTAGGAGTTCGTGGAGAATGGAACGTTGGAATTGCGCACCAGGAAAAGATCACCTGCGGATGTCACCACAGAGCCGAAGCGTGCTTGTGGCACCACGCCGAAGGGCACATCCAAGTTGAGCTCCCGTAGATGCCAGATCTCATAGGGTAGCGTGGCTGGTACCGACAGGGTCGGGAAGTACCCCACCTGCAGGCCCATGGCGAACCGACCCTGCCGGTGATCGAGCACACCTTTTGTACGATATCCCACATCCAAGGCAAAGCCGAGCGGGCGTTGCGCATAGATGGATGCAGTTCGTTCGTTCATTCGAAGATATCGAATTCGAACAGATCCGCTGCAAATACCACATGTCCCTGCGCAGGGCATGCACGAACACCATGCACCCTGCTCGTTGGGCGCGATCAGCGGGTCAAAGCTCCACCCGCGTACCCACCTGCTCGCCTTGCACCAGGCGCATGAGGTTGCCGGCCTTGTTCATGTCGAAGACGATGATCGGCAGGTTGTTCTCCTTGCACAAGGTGAAAGCCGTCATGTCCATCACGTTGAGGCCCTTCGCATACACTTCATCGAAGGTGATGCGCTCGTACTTGGTGGCGTTCTTGTCCTTCTCCGGATCGGCGGTGTAGATGCCGTCCACGCGGGTGCCCTTCAGGATCACATCGGCCTCGATCTCGATGGCGCGCAGGCTGGCGGCCGTATCGGTGGTGAAGTAGGGATTGCCCGTACCGGCACCGAAGATCACGATGCGGCCCTTCTCCAGGTGGCGCACGGCGCGGCGGCGGATGAAGGGTTCGGCGATCTGCTCCATCTTGATGGCCGTAAGCAGTCGCGTCTTGTAGCCTTTGGCCTCCAAGGCGCTCTGCAAGGCGAGGCTATTGATCACCGTGGCGAGCATGCCCATATGATCGCCCTGCACCCGGTCGATGGCGCCTTCGGCCTGCATGCCGCGGTAGATGTTGCCGCCTCCGATCACCACGGCCACCTGCACCCCCTTCTCAGCCACGGCCACGATCTCATCGGCGTACAGCCCCAGCCGGGCGCTGTCAATGCCATAGGACTTGTCGCCCATGAGGCTTTCGCCGGAGAGTTTCAGAAGGATGCGGGAGTAGGTGCGGGGCATGATGGGGTGGTTGAACGGGGCGAAAAGTAAAAGAGGGAGGCCGAAGCCCCCCTCTCTCTGTTCAGTTATCTGCGAACATCAGATGGTCAGCGAGTGACGCTTGAAGCCGGTCACGGTAAGATCCTTGTCGGCGGTCTTCACGTACTGCTCCACGTTCATCTTGTTGTCCTTGATGAACTCCTGGGCGAGCAGGGTGCTCTCCTTGAAGAACTTGTTCAAGCGGCCCTGAGCGATCTTCTCGGCCATGTCGGCGGGCTTGCCCTCCTGGATGGCGAGCTCCTTGCCGATCTCGAGTTCCTTGTCGATCACGCTCTGCGGGGTGCTGCTCTTGTCCAGGGCGATGGGCGCCATGGCAGCCACCTGCATGGCCACGTCCTTGGCGATGCCTTCGTGACCGGCCTTGCTCAGCCCCACGAGGCTGGCCACCTTGTTGCCAGGGTGGTTGTAAGCGAACACGTAGGCGGCGTTCAGGGCCTGGCAGGCGCTCACGTCGATCTTCTCACCGATCACACCGGTCTGCTCCACGAGCTTCTCGGCGATGGTCTGTCCGTTGCTGTCGTACGCAGCGGACTTCAGCGCCTCCACACCGTCGAAGCCCTGCTCCAACGCGATGCTGGTGATGCGCTCGGCCATGGCGGTGAAGTCGGCGTTCTTGGCCACGAAATCGGTCTCGCAGTTCACGCAGACCAGCACGCCTTTGGTGCCATCGGCGGTGGTGCGGGCAAAGACGAGGCCTTCGGTGGCATCGCGATCGGCGCGCTTGGCAGCCACCTTCTGGCCCTGCTTGCGCAGGTGGTCGATGGCGGCATCGAAATCGCCGTTGGCCTCGGTAAGGGCCTTCTTGCAATCCATCATGCCTGCGCCGGTGATCTGGCGCAGCTTGTTCACATCAGCAGCGGTGATAGCCATGGTGCTCATGTTCAGTTGTTCTCTTCAGTGGTGCCTTCGGTGCCTTCGGCCACGGTCTCTTCGCCGCCTTCAGCCTCATCACCTTCCTCGGCCACAGGCTCCGGTGCGTTCTTGCGCTCCTCGATGCCTTCGTTGATCGCCTTGATCATCTCGTCCACGATGAGCTCGATGCTCTTGGTGGCGTCGTCGTTGGCAGGGATCGCGTAGTCCACCTTCATCGGGTCGCTGTTGGTATCCACCATGGCGAAGGTGGGGATGCCGAGCTTGCGTGCTTCAGCGATGGCGATGTGCTCCTTCACGATGTCCACCACGAACAGGGCGCTGGGCAGGCGGGTGAGGTCAGCGATGGAGCCGAGGTTCTTTTCCATCTTCTCACGCTGACGGGTCACCTGCAGGCGCTCGCGCTTGCTCATGTTGTCGAAGGTGCCATCGGTCTTCATGCGATCGATGGTGGCCATCTTCTTGATGGTACGGCGGATGGTGCCGAAGTTGGTGAGCATGCCACCGCTCCAGCGCTCGGTAACGAACGGCATGCCGGTGGGCTTCACCTTTTCAGCCACGATGTCCTTGGCCTGCTTCTTGGTGGCCACGAAGAGGATCTTCTTGCCGCCGCGAGCGATGTTCTTCATGGCGGCGGTAGCCTCCTCCAGTTTCACCGCCGTCTTGTTGAGGTCGATGATGTGGATGCCCTTCTTCTCGTCGAAGATGTAGGGCGCCATGTTGGGATGCCATTTGCGCTTCAGGTGACCGAAGTGCACGCCGGCATCGAGCAGTTGTTTGAATTCCAAACGAGCCATTGTCCTTGATTTAGTTCACTTTCCTTGTTCCCGATGATACAGGCATCCCGCTGGTAGCGTCCTTGTGCACTTCGACAAGCTCAGTGTACAAGGGCGGTCCAGCGGGATTGGATCCTGAACAAGCGCTGGGACGTTAACGCTTGCTGAACTGGTAACGCTTACGAGCCTTCTTGCGACCGAACTTCTTACGTTCCACGGCGCGGGGGTCGCGGGTCATGAGGTCTTCGGCCTTCAACTTGGGCTTGTGCTCAGCATCCACGGCCACCAGGGCGCGGGCGATACCCAGACGAAGGGCGTCCACCTGGCCGGTGATACCACCACCGTCAACGCGAGCGACCACGTCGAACTTGCCAACGGTCTCGGTGAGTTGGAAGGGCTGCTGGATCTTGAACTGTTGCATCGTGATGGGGAAGTACTCCTTCCCATCGCGACCATTAACGGTGATCTCGCCGGTGCCCTCCATCAGGGTGACACGGGCAACGGAGGTCTTGCGACGGCCGAGGCTGATAACGGGTTCCATCTTACTTGATCGTGTTCAAGTCGAACGTGCGGGGCTTCTGAGCTTCGTGCTTGTGCTCGGCGCCAGCAACCACATGGAGGTTGTTGAACAGGCGACGGCCCAGGCGGTTCTTGGGGAGCATGCCACGCACGGCGATCTCCACCATGGCTTCAGGCTTGCGGGTGATCAGGTCCTTGGCGATCTCCACGGTGCGACCACCGGGGTAGCCGCTGAACCGCTGGTATTCCTTGTACCCCATCTTGCCACCGGTGAGGCGGACCTTGTCAGCGTTGATCACGATGACATGATCGCCGCAGTTGACGTGCGGGGTGAAGGACGGCTTATGCTTGCCACGTACGATCATGGCGACCTTGCTGGCGAGGCGTCCAAGAACCTCGTTCTCAGCGTCCACGATGAGCCATTCGGGCTGCACGGTGGCCGCGTTGGCCATGCTGGTGGTGTGTGTCGTCGAAGCCACGGGTGTGTGCTTTTAGAAAGGGGTTTCCCCGAAAACGGGCTGCGAAGATAGATCCTTTTCCGCGAAACCAACAAACCCCTGTTCACAGCGCGGCACCCTTCTCTGCTCAACCGCTGAGCATCAGGGAGATAGGAAAAGCGGGCCCGGCCTACAGTTCGGGTTCCCGGACGCGCTCAAGCGATCACCCCCAGCTCCCGGCCCACCTTGGCGAAGGCCGCCAGGGCCCGATCGATGTGCGCTTCGCTATGTGCGGCGCTGAGCTGCACCCGGATGCGGGCCGTATCCTTGGGCACCACCGGGTAGAAGAAGCCGATGACATAGATGCCTTCCGCCAACAGCTTGTCCGCCATCACCTGGCTCAGCTTGGCATCGCCCAGCATCACCGGCACGATGGCCGCACCCGCACCGCGCGTCTTGAAGCCCAGAGCTTCAATGCCCGTGCGGAACCGCTCCACATTGCGCTCCAACCGATCGCGCAGCTCGGTGGTGCGGCTCAGCAGGTCGATCACGGCGATGCTGGCTCCCACGATGGACGGGGCCAGTGAGTTGCTGAAAAGATACGGGCGGCTGCGCTGACGGAGCATCTCGATGATCTCCTTGCGGCCGGTGGTGTAGCCACCCATGGCCCCGCCCAGTGCCTTGCCCAGCGTTCCAGTGATGATGTCCACGCGCCCCATCACACCACAATGCTCCACACTGCCGCGACCGGTCTTGCCGATGAAGCCTGCGGCATGGCACTCGTCCACCATCACCAGCGCTTCATATTGATCGGCCAGGTCGCAGATGCCCTTGAGGTCGGCCACGATGCCATCCATGCTGAAGACACCGTCGGTAACGATGATGATGTGGCGCGCACCATCGGCACGGGCGGCCTTGAGCTGCTGCTCCAGATCGGCCATATCATTGTTGGCGTAACGGTAGCGCTTGGCCTTGCACAGGCGCACACCATCGATGATGCTGGCGTGGTTGAGGGCATCGCTGATGATGGCATCCTCCTCGCCCAGAAGCGGCTCGAACACCCCACCATTGGCATCGAAGCAGGCGGCATACAGAATGGTATCCTCCGTGCCATGAAAAGTGGCCAGCTTCTGCTCCAGCTCTTTATGGATGTCCTGCGTACCACAGATGAAGCGCACGCTGCTCATGCCG
>JALOLX010000153.1 GCA_025455765.1 Flavobacteriales bacterium
GCGCCTGGTGCAGGAGGCGCTGTTCAAGATGCTCGAAGGCCGCACCAGCCTGGTGATCGCACACCGCTTGAGCACCATCCAGCACTGCGACGAGATCTGTGTGATGCAGCAGGGGCGCATCATCGAACGCGGTACGCACACGGAGCTGTATGCGGCCGGTGGCCAGTACCGCAGGCTGTGCGATATGCAGGCCTTTGGGTGATCCTACTTCTCCACCACCACGGGCAGGCGCTCCATCACGGCCCCTGCCTGGTCCATCAGCAGCACCCAATAGGTTCCGGAGCGATATGCGGAGAGGTCCAGCTCCAGCGTGTTGTCGGGTGCTTGCGCACTGCGTTGTACCAGGCGCCCATGACCGTCCATGACCATCCAGCCATGGACTGGGCGAAGCGCATCGCTGTGGGTGATGCGTATCGGACCAACGGTGGGATTGGGCTGGATACGGGCGCCTTCTTCACCGGTCATTTCATCCACCTGTACCGTGGCGCAGGCGATCGGCCCGCAGTAGGTGGGAGTGAGCACGATGGTGCCAGTATGGACATCCCAGAACGGCGGTACGGTCAAGGTGGGCGTCAGGTCACAGAGCTGCATGGACCCGATGATATTGCCGTGATTCTCCGCGTGCTCAAGGATGCAAATGGAACCCTGCCCCCGAACGTCAGTGTCCTCAAGGACGTAGAGGTTGCGGGTGTTGAGGCGGCCGGTGGTGGATTGTTCGAACTGGATACCGCCCATGGTCCCCAGAGTTGAACTACTATTTACATTAATTGTGCCATAGTTGTCGACGCCAGCACTAATTACTTCGAACTGGTGGGTGTTTATATCTCCAAAGTTGAAAAGTCGGCTATATATCTCTAATTTATTAATGCATAAAATGGTTCCATGATTTACTGTAGATCTGAAGCTCAATAATGAATCGGAAATTAAATTTTCGTAATTGTATAGGTCTCCAAACTGAAAAAGTATATTTGTAAAAATATCTGAATCGTTCCGAAGTTTTCTTTGGAACCCAACAATTAGAGAGTCATCGCAGCTGATCGTGCCTTGATTCGAGGTCGAGTCTGATAGGAGAAGGAGAATGTTATTTTCGATGTTCCCTACGTTCAAGAAATAGGTATCGAATTCAGGGAACGGGTCCACATCGGTTGCCAACCGATACAAGGCCAGGGTCCCTCGGTTCACAAGGCTGCCAGCGAGTCGCAGGGAACCGCTTCCCGTCAGGGAACCACCTTCCGTGATCTCGGTATACCGTGCGCTGGGCAGGTTGAGCGTACCATCTAAGGTCAGCGCGTGGTGAATTAGGAGTGTATCGCAGATACTGACATTACAGTCGCACGACCAATTGGCTGGGTCGAGCAGATCGCCGGCTGCGATGGTGTGACAGGGTTGGGCCGTGCAAATGAACTGCAGGCAGATCGCTCCGAAGAACGCTAGAATGCGCATCATACTGCGATGATACAGGCAATATGAGGTATCCGTGATCCCGATCGGATCTTCGGTAGCGCCTAGGGCAGCAGTGGTAGATCCGCTCACTCCTCCCTCTTCCTGGACAAGCGATCGAACACGTTGCGGCGGTCGGCGTTGGTGGCGTCCATATCGGTTGGACCAAGTGTTGATCAAGCCGCGTATCCGTATGAAAATGCGTCTTGGTAGGGGTTGGATATCCTGCAATACATGACCATGGGACGGTTTCGATGGATCTGTCGAACGCACAGATCAAATTCCGTCCGTGGGGAATGCTGGATGTCCCCAATGGACTTCATGTTGATGGATCCTAGCTAACTTGTCACCCATGCACGATCGGGAACAGATCTCGGGAGAACCGAGGAGAACGGTGATGCAGGAGTTATGGCGGTTGAGGCATTTGTTGCTCTCCGCGTTCATCGTATCTACGGGCATCGGCTTGCTCTTTCTTTGGTTGGAACCACCGCGGTATGAGTCCAACGCGATCCTTTATGTACATCAACTTATGGGTAATGAACCATTGATCGAAGGAGAGGTCACCCAACCCTCGGCAGAGGTCACACTTGTACACCATGTGCTCACATCCAGGCCTGTTATCGATCAGGTCGTCAAGGACCTGGGCCTTGCTCGGGCGATGAAGGCGGATACGGCTACGGCACTGGGTAAAGCGAGGCTTCGGCAACGTATCATAAAAATGATCGAGGTGCGCTCCATCGATAGGAGCACCATACAGGTGATCGTTCGAGCGCCCGATCGATGGCGCGCGGTAGCCATCAACAATGCCGTTTGCAAGGCGGCTATCGGACTTGTCAAGGGTCGGCTGCGTGCTGGTATTGCACGTGTTACACGCGTTCGTGAGCAGGTCCTGAAGGAGGTGAACGCAGAACTTGTCAAATCACGGACGCATTCGCTTGCATTGTTGGATACCATGCGGCACCGATCGTTAACACCGGAGAACAGGGTCCGATTGGAGACACGGTTGGGGGATCTGCTTGCGCTGAACTCCCAGCATCAGCAGGAGTTGCTTGATCTTTTGCGCGTGCATCGGGCTTCCGTAGCCTCGCTTCGTAAGGAGGCCATTGAACCGATCACAGTGCTGGTCAAGGCTGAGCCGGATGTGCGCTCATCGTTGTGGTTTGCGGCTACGCTCCGCGTGTTGTTCATCACGTTAAGTGTCTTCGTGCTTTTCCTGATCGTGCTCGTTCTGTACATCAAGCGACGTAATGAATTATACCACGACTGGTTATCCTTCAACACGATCGCACCAGCTGGAACCACTACCGATCGGGACTTTGAGAGCATGGTCGAGGAGTTGACCATGCCGCCTCCAACGCTGAAGACCGAGCCATCTAATACCGGGTGAGAAGCTACTCTTCGCTCTGGTCGGACCGTTCCGCTAATGCGGCGAGGGAGATCCAGAACGGGAAAGCGATACGTGCCTCATCCAGGAAGTTGTTGAACACACCATGCACCAGATAGGCCACCACGCTGAATAGTGCGATCGCTAGCCAAGGCCCTCGTAGGTTTCGCTTGGACTTCGCCGCGGTGTACACCGGAATGAGTGCCAGACTGAGAAAGGCCAGTCCTCCGATCATCCCCATTTCGCTGAAGGCTAGGAGATACTCTGAATGCGCCGTACCCGTCGACGATGGTGAGCGAAGAGCGTCGTTCCTGATCAAAAGGTGTTCCCCTAACTCCACTGCGGGTGTCATTCGTTCCTTGGCTACGATGACCGGGACATGCTCTAACGAGCGCTGTTCCCAACGCTCCGCTAGTGCGAATTGGTAGTTCCCAGGACCGACACCCGTAAGAGGTGCTTGACCGCACATTCGAGCAGCCTCTCGCCACCTGGCAAGCCTGTCCACGTTGCTGGGGTCGTTCTTCGTATTCCCGATCGAACGCACCACTGCAACAAGATCAGCGCCGTGGGCACTGGCCGTCACAAGATGACGACCACCTTGAACGATAAAGACAGCCATCACGCCGATCACCGGGAGGGCCATGAACAAGGCAATGCGTGCGATACGCGTTCGCCGGTATACGAAACCAGCGAACAGCGATGCGACCACCAACCCCACCCAGGCTCCTCGCGAATAGGTGAAGATGATCGTGGTGAGCGTGCTTAGTGTGAGCGTTCCATACCCGATCACGGCATGGCTTATACCGCGTTCAACGTACCGATGAATTGTCAAGCCGGCGAAAACGGCAAGAGCAAAAGTGAGCGCAGCAGCAAATGCATTATGGTCCATGAAGAACGGGAATGCTGTGTGGTGGGCACCCGCCCTATCCAAGCCCGCGAGTATGTGGTTCGCCCATGCGTATGCCATCATGGGTACCATGGCGAATGCGTACCATCGGAGCATCCTCGCGTATGTGAGGGAAGGCGATAGGAGCCCTTGCCTGGGAACTACGTAGAACACTACGATGTGTGCTATCTGCACCGCAGTTGCCTTGATCGCAGCTTCGAGATGAGCAGCATGAAGTGTCGCAGGCAGATGTGCCGCAACGTATACCAGCACCGCTATATCCAACGGGGCCCACCTTACGGACCTGTCCCGAGAACGAGCAACCCCAAAGGCGGCAAACACACTCAGCAGCAATACTGCGATCAGCGGTTCAGATAGTACGATGATCTCCCAGCCCGGCCCCGGCAGAAGAACCCTGATGCCATATGGCAGGGTAACAGCAAGCAACAGCCATGGGTGCGTGCGTTGGTGAAGAGTAACAAGTCGATCGAACATGTCGGTCGTACACCTCTGTGCCTCACAAGATACAGGGTATAACGCACGCCACCCGCTCACTCCTCCTTCTTCCTGAACAAGCGATCGAACACGTTGCGGCGGTCGGCGTTGGTGGTATCCTGCTCTTCTGGCAGGCGGCCCTCCCGACCGAAGGCCGCATCGATCAAGCGCTCCAGCGCGCCACGCTCGCGACGGGCCTCGCAATCCATCGTGAAGGTGCTGTCCAACGCCAGGCTGAAGGGTTTGACGTAGCGACCACGCAACTTGCCATCGCTCTCCACCCGCTTCAACGTGGCGCCCACCACCGGCAGGGCCAGTGATCCTCCTGTACCCAACGCACTGTTGAAGTGGATGTCGGGATCGAAGGCGCCCACCCACGCACCAGCCACCAAGCCAGGCGTGAAGGCCACGAACCAGGCATCGCTGTAGCCTTGTGAGGTGCCGGTCTTGCCGGCGTACGCACCCGTGAGCCCGTAGCGTGTGCGTAAGGCAGTGCCCGTGCCCTGGTCCACCGCGCGCTGCAGCATGCGCACCAACTGGGCGGCCACTTCGGCATCCACTGCCTGCACCGAACGTGGGGCCTTGGCCTTGTACAGTTCCTTGCCTTGCGCGTCGGTGATCCGCGTGATCAATTGTGGTGTGACACGCTTGCCCTGCATGGCGAAGGCGCACCTGCGTAATGGTGTCCACCCCGGTTCGGAAGTAGAGGTCTACAGTGGGACGGTTCATGCTGCGCGCCAACGCGTACCACATGGCCACCTCGCCACCCGTGCTGTCGCGGTCGAAGTTGTCCGGTGTCCAACCATCGAATTCGGCGTAGCTCTTCTTGTCGTTGTCCAGGTAGGTGCAGGGGTGGAAGCCACGCTCCAGTGCCGCCGCGTAGACGATGGGTTTGATGGTG
>JALOLX010000154.1 GCA_025455765.1 Flavobacteriales bacterium
GTATCAATGCTGGTGGCGGGCGACCCTGCCCGCCAGAGCGACGTGGTTCGGCAGGTGAACGAACTCAACGAAGCGGACCAGAGCGCTCGTCGAAAGATCTACAATGATGCACTTCTGCGTAGGAAGGGGCCGACCTTGGCGTGGCAGCTGGGGCTTTATGACCTTTCCTCGCGTACGCTGAGGTTGACGGCTGTTGCCAAAAGCCTGGGTAACGGGCAACAAACGATGCTGATCGAGGCCCGGATCTGACCGTTCCTCGTTCCGTTCGTCAGTTACATACCGATCATGCCCGCTTCGTTGTTGTATGGGAAAGCGGAACCTGCCATGATCTCCCTACTCAGCACCCTGTTCGACCAGCTCAACCGGATGGGCAGTTGGTTCGACCACCACTTCGGTTGGTTCTTCACCAATGGCATGAAGCAGCGGCAGCACGAGCGTTCCTTCAAAGCTTGATGCACACGTTCTTCGCTTCGGTGAAGAACCGCAGTGCTTCTACGCCGCCCTCGCGGCCCACCCCGCTCTGCTTCACGCCTCCAAAGGGAGTACGGAGATCACGGACCATCCAGCAATTCACCCACACGATACCGGCCTGGAGTGACCGGGCCACGCGATGTGCACGCTGCACATCCCGCGTCCAGATGACCGCCGCCAGACCATACGGTGTGTTGTTGGCCTTGGTCAGGGCATCCGCCTCCTCATCAAATGGGGCGATGCTGATCACCGGGCCGAAGATCTCCTCCTGATCTGTGCGGCATTGCTCAGGGAGTCCTTCGATCACCGTGGGGGCGATGTACCAGCCCTTGCTCAGCGCGCCATCCAAGCGCACACGCTCACCGCCGCACAGCACCCGCCCGCCTTCCTCTTGTGCCAACTTCACATAGCTCAGCACCTTCTCCATATGGTCGTGGGAGACCACTGCCCCCAGGTCCGATGAAGGGTCGCTGGGATCACCGACACGCAGGCGCTTCACACGTTCCACGAGGCGATCGCGGAATTGGTCGTAGATGGCGCGTTGCACCAGCACCCGCGAGCCGCACAGGCAGATCTGGCCCTGGTTGGTGAAGCTGGAGCGCAGTGTCGTATCCAGGGCCTCATCCAGATCACAGTCCGCGAACACCAGCACCGGGTTCTTCCCCCCCAGTTCCAGGCTCAACTTCTTGAACATGGGTGCGGCGACCCGCGCGATCTCTGCGCCGGTGCGTGTGCCGCCGGTGAACGAAATAGCGGAAATGCGTGGATGTGCGACGATGGCCGCGCCCACTTCAGCACCTGAGCCGTGCACGATGTTGAGCACGCCCGGGGGCATGCCGGCCTGGGCACACAGCTGGCTCAGGCGGAAGGCCGTACAGGGTGTGATCTCGCTGGGCTTCGCCACCACACAATTGCCAACGGCCAACGCGGGCGCGATCTTCCAGGTGAAGAGGTAGAGCGGCAGGTTCCAGGGGCTGATGCAGCCGACCACGCCGATGGGCTGCCGGTCGGTCCAATTGACCGCCACGTCATCCATCAGGTGTGCTTCACTGCTGAAGTGGATGATGGCGGTGGCGAAGAAGCGGAAATTGGCCACCGCGCGTGGGATATCCACCTTGCGCGCCAGGGAAAGCGGTTTCCCGTTGTCCATCGATTCCAACTGAGCGAATCCTTCCAGGTCCGCTTCGATGAGGCGTGCCAACTCGAGGAGCACCTGTGAGCGGCCTTCGCGCCCCATGGCCTTCCATGCGGGCAGTGCCGCTTCTGCAGCTACGCAGGCCAATTCCACATCATCCGCTGTGCTTTTGGGCAGGCGTGCCAACACCTCGCCGGTGGCCGGACGATGGACATCCATCCAGTGGCCCTTGACAGCCGGGCGAAGCTCGCCATTGATGAGGTTGAGCAGGTCTTCCATGGTACGTGCACGTGCGTTCTCGAAGGGCATCGAAGGTAGCGGGTGCGGCGCAACGCCATGTCCATGAACGTCGAAAGGCCCCCCGAAGGAGACCTTTCAACGCCTTGTTGCGTGGCCGGCTACACCAAAACCCGTTACCGACCCACTGTGCAGCGGAACCGTGGTCCCTGGCTGCTGGTACAAAAGTACTCCGGCCCACCAGTGCGAAGCGTTAAGGAGATGAGAAGGAACGTTAAAGAGCGTTAAGCTTGGAGGCAGCGCTCCGCACCCGGTAGTTTCGCTGCATGGACCGCCGATGGATGCGAGGTGCGATCGTAGTGATCGTGGTGGCCCTGGTGGGGCTGATGGCGCTTCAAGCGTGGTGGATCAATGGCATCCTTCAGGCACGCACCCAGCAACTGAAGGAGACCGTGGGCAACGCTCTGCTGGCCATCAGCGACCGGCTGGAGCGAGAAGAGCGATGGGAAGTGTTGCGCAGCAACGCATCGGGGCAGCGACTGATGCTCCGCCTGGACACCCTGCGTGGACAGCAACCCGCTGAACTACGGAGCCCGATACAGGCGGAGGAGGACATCAATGAGCTGGTGGGTGATCTGGTGCGCGACATCCTTCGGGCCGAGACCGGGCAGGACATCCGCGCGCGGCTGCGGCCGGCCCTGCTCGATTCGCTCATCGGAGCCGCCTTCGCAGCGCAGGGCTTGGCGCGGCCCATCGCATACGGTGTGTTCAGCAAGGATGGTGTTCGCATTCCGTTGGAGACGGATGTGCCCGGGTTGGACACGGCGCTCGTGCGGTCACCCTACCGCGTGCGGCTGTTCCGGCACGACCTCGTGGACAACGGAACGGACCTGCATGTGCTGCTCTCCGATGAACATGCTTCACCGTGGTACGGCATCGGTCTGCAATTGAGCATCGCCGCGCTGTTCATCGCCCTCATCGTGGCGGTGTTCGTTGCGGCGCTTCGCATCATTGTGCGCCAAAAGCGCATCAGCGACATCCGGAACGACCTGGTGAACAACCTGACGCATGAACTGAAAACACCGATCAGCACCATCGGTCTGGCCTGTGAAGCGATCGTGGATCCTTCCATACCGCGCACGGAGGAGCAGGTGCGCAGCTATGTGGGCATGATCCGCGATGAGAACAAGCGGCTCGGCGCCTTGGTGGAGAACGTATTGCAAAGTGCCGTGCTTGACAGTGGGCACATGATGTTGAAGGTGGTGGAGCTCGACATGCATGCCCTGATCCACGATGTGATCCGCAGCAGTACTATCCTCGTCTCGCGCCGCAGCGGTCGCATCGTGACCGAGCTGGCCGCAGAGATCCACCATGTGCAAGGCGACCGCATCCACCTGACCAACTTGTTGTACAACCTGATCGACAACGCGGTGAAGTACACGCGCAGCGAACCGGAGATCCGCATCAGCACCCGCAGCAATGCGACACACCTCACGATCAGCGTGACGGACAACGGCATTGGCATCGCACCTTCGGAACAGCGCAAGATCTTTGACCGGCTGTACCGCGTTCCGACCGGCAACATCCATAATGCCAAAGGCTTCGGGCTGGGCTTGAGCTACGTTCGTACCGTGGTGGAACGTCATCACGGCCGCATCACCTTGAACAGTACCCCTGGCCAGGGCAGTACCTTCCACATCCAACTCCCGTTCGAACATGTCGTCACCCGTGAAGCTGCTTCTCGTTGAGGATGATCCCAACCTCGGTGGTCTTCTGGCCGATTACTTGCGTGCCAAGGGCTTCCTGGTGGACCTGCGCACGGATGGCCAGCAAGGGTGGCTGGCCTTCAGTCAGAACACGTACGACCTGTTGATCCTCGACGTGATGATGCCGTTGAAGGACGGGTTCACCCTGGCCCGGGAGATCCGCGCCAAGGACGCCCTGGTGCCCATTGTGTTCCTGACGGCCAAGAGCATGAAGCAGGACACCTTGGAAGGATTCAAGGCCGGAGCGGACGACTACCTCACCAAGCCTTTCAGCATGGAGGAGCTCATGTTGCGAACAACGGCGGTGCTCAGGCGCACCCGCGGTGTTGAGCCCAAGGTGGTCGAACCAGATGAATACCAATTGGGGGAAAGCAGGTTCATCCCCCGCAAACAGGTGCTTCACACCCCGGCAGGTGAGCGGAAACTGACCACCAAAGAGGCGGAATTATTGCGGCTCCTGTGCGCGCACCGTAACGATGTATTGGAACGCGCGCTGGCACTTCGCGAAGTGTGGGGAAGCGAGAGCTACTTCAATGGCCGCAGCATGGACGTGTACATCGCCAAGTTGCGCAAATACCTGCGCGAAGACCCGTCGGTGGAGATCATTAATGTACATGGCAAAGGCTTCCGATTGATCGCTCCGGACGGGCAATGATCGCGCTCCGGCCTCGGTTCAATGAAAAACGACCGAAGCCATGCGTACCCCAGCACATTCCTGGCAGACCCAGTACCGACAGTCCTTCCGCCGCTTCGCCTTGGGCGGCAGTGCAGCACTCTCACTTACCCTGGTGGCCTTCGAGTGGCGCAGCGATATCGCCATGTACCGCATCCCCGACGGGCTTGACGAGGAGCCGTGGTTGGAGGATGAACTGACACCGGTAGTGATCATTAAAGCGGAAGAGCGCGCGGCCGCCAAGCCCCGCCAACTGGGCCGGGTGGTGGCCACGAGCGAACCGGTGGCGACCGATCCGATCGTGGAACCCATGATCGGACCTGTGTTGGACGGGACCTCCACATCCCCCGCCAGCGATACCGCGCCGGGATCATCGCGTGCATTGCTGGCTTCCGACAGCGTGGATGCCGGACCAACGATCTGGAACTTCGTGGAGCGGCAGCCGTACTTCATGGACTGCCTGGAAGGTGGGCTGGAGCAACTGACGGGTTGTACGGAGGCCCGCATCGATGCGCATCTGCAACGTCACTTCCGCGTACCTGAGCAGTTGCGACGCGAGGAGTTCACGGTGGTGAACCTGGAGGTACGCAA
>JALOLX010000155.1 GCA_025455765.1 Flavobacteriales bacterium
ACGTGGGGTGTTTAGGATCGGTGGTGTGCAGTCGCGTCGCAAAGACGTAGGGTCCTCCCCCGCTCTTTACTTCCACCCAACCCACGTACCATCCGATATTGGCCGTATCCGTGAGTGCCCATCCGGTCTTGGCCCGCAGCACATGCCCCAGTGTATCCCGCTCCACCATCAGTTGTTTCACGGTGTGCATGGTCAGGAGGGAGAACGGCAGCGAGTCGGTGATCAAGCGCTCCAGGAAACGGACCTGTTCATGCGGCGTGATGCGCAGTGCCCCGTTCAACCAGCACTGGTCGAAGCCACCCGAGGTATCGGCGTTGCCGTACGGGACGGTATCGAGCCACGCCTTCAGCCTGCTTGCACCGGCTTTGCGGGCGATATCGCGATGGTACCAATATGCACTGCGTTGGAACGCCTCCTGCAAATTGAGGTCGCGCTCCACTTCGGCTCGGCCATAGCTTCCACCATCGTAGGAGAAGACATGACCCGGGCCATGGACCACTCCTTCTTCCAGCCCGTACAAGCTGCTGAATATCTTGAACGTACTGGCCGGCAACGTCGCCACATCCGCCGCGGCACGGTCCACATACGTCCACTGACCGGTGCTTAGGTCATGCACTACACTAGAACCTTGCACACCTTGCTCATCGAACAAGCGCCGCAGCGTATCCGCCGCGTTGGCAACCTCCATTGCTTCACCTTGAGCGTTCGGGACCTGCTGCTCGGAGCATGCCCAAAGCAATGACAGCACAACAAGAGGAATGAAGGTGCGCATGTCGAAAGGTAGCGGTCCTGAAGGTTCGGTCCTTCTCGGCCTATCCGATACCTTCGGCCGTGATCCGCGCACTTCCACCGCACGTATTCCTCGACCCCGCTGAAGGCGCTCCCATCATCGATGTGCGATCGCCCGGCGAGTTCGCTCGTGGACATATCCCTGGCGCTGTGAACGTGCCCTTGTTCAGCGATCAAGAGCGCGCGGTGGTGGGCACATTGTACAAGCAGACCGGGCGTGATGCCGCTGTGCTGGAAGGGTTGAGGATCGTAGGGCCCAAGCTGGCCTCCATTGTTGAGCAAGCAACAGCACATGCTCCTGAACGGCGTATCCGTGTGCATTGCTGGCGCGGAGGCGAACGCAGTGGCAGCGTGGCCTGGCTGCTGGACAAGGCCGGCTTCCCCGAAGTATCCACCATGAAAGGAGGCTATAAAGCCTTCCGCCAACTCGTGCTTTCCTCGTTCACTGAGGTGCCGCCGTTGGTGGTCCTGGGCGGGTATACGGGCACCGGCAAGACCGAGCTCCTACGGCATCTGAGCAGCCTTGATGAGGTGGTGGTGGACCTGGAGGCGTTGGCCGACCACAAGGGTTCATCGTTCGGCATGCTGGGCGAAGCACCACAGCCCACCCAGGAGCACTTTGAGAACCGGCTCTGGGCGGCGTTCAGGGCTGCAGGGTCCGGACGCCCCATCTGGCTGGAAGATGAGAGCCGCAAGATCGGCCGCGTGCTGCTTCCTGCCCCCTTGTACGATGCCTTGCGAACCGCTCCGCTCGTGCTTGTGGACATGCCACAGGCCGAACGGGTGCATCGGTTGGTGGCGGATTACGGCCGCTTCTCGGTCGAAGACCTTGGCGCTGCCGTGCAACGCATCGCCAAGCGCCTCGGGCCGCAGCATGCCAAAGCGGCCTTGGAGGCGCTTCAGGCCGGTGACCTGGCAACTGTGGCCCGTATCACGCTTCACTACTACGACCGCACATACGCCTACGGACTTGCACAGCGTGATGCCCGAACGATCACGACCGTGGAAGCCCCATCACACGATCTTTGCGGCCTTGCACTCCGGTTGAAAGAACATGCAGCATCCACCATCAGTTCCCGCTGAAGAACCCATCCGCCTGACCCGCTACAGCCATGGCGCAGGCTGCGGATGCAAGATCGCACCGGCCGTGCTCAACGAGATCCTGAAGAGTGAACTGGGGACGTTCCCTGATCCGCGCTTACTGGTCGGCTATGGCACCCGGGACGATGCTGCTGTGTACGATATGGGGAACGGGCGTGCAGTGATCAGCACCACCGACTTCTTCAGCCCAATTGTGGATGATGCCTTCGATTTCGGGCGCATCGCAGCCACAAATGCGCTGAGCGACGTGTATGCCATGGGCGGCACGCCGTTGCTCGCAGTAGCCATCCTCGGCTGGCCCGTTGACAAGCTGCCCGCACCACTGGCCGCGCAGGTCTTGGAAGGAGGGCGCGCCGTGTGCCATGCAGCCGGTATCGCGTTGGCTGGAGGCCATAGCATCGATGCACCTGAACCCTTCTTTGGGCTTGCAGTGACCGGCGAAGTCCAGGTGTCCCACATCAAACGCAACGATGGCGCACAAGCAGGCGACGCGCTCCTGCTCACAAAACCCATCGGAACGGGAATACTGAGCACGGCACAGAAACGCGGGCTGATCGCATCGGAAGACCACCGCATCGCTGTGGACGTGATGTGCAGCTTGAACGATGCCGGAACCCGATCGGGTGAACTAGCTTCGGTCCATGCCATGACCGATGTTACCGGCTTTGGACTGGGCGGCCATCTATTGGAGCTGTGCGATGCAGCAGGACTGGCCGCTGAGATCGACTTCGCCGCACTGCCGGTCATCCCACGCACCTTGCATTACCTCGCTCAAGGGTGCTATCCTGATGGAGCCTTCCGGAACTGGCGATCGTTCGGCGATCGTATCGCTGGTGCTTCGACCACTGAACGGATGATGCTGCTTGCCGATCCACAGACATCGGGCGGTTTGTTACTCGCAGTGGACCCTGCACATCAGCAGGCCGTGCAAGATCTTCTCGCAGGTCATGGTACACGTTCCACCTGCATCGGACACCTCAGGCCCCAGCAAGTGCCAGATGCGGTCATACGGTTGATCTAGATGGTTTGCGCTCCAGATAGGGCGACCGCTGGATGGGTTAGGAACACACGGATCGATGGTGATATGGACTTTACAATATATTAAATTCTTAGATTTGGGCGCTCCTGTAGAATTTCAACATCCATCCAGAACGAAACACAACCGCAATGGCAAAGAAAAGGCTCAACCCAAAAGAGGTGGCGGAACTCCTTTCCCAGTACCGCAGTGAGCGTCGTCGACTGCTATATCAACTGGAGACCGTGCGCGAGGCGATGCGCGAGCTGAAAGGCATCCACGGGGACACCTCTGATGACGATGAGGACAAACCTGTGAAACGTGGTCCCGGCCGTCCCCGCAAGGAAGGTGGTACCGTACGCAAATACCGCCGCAAACCCGGGCGCCGGAAAAAGCGCACGGTGAAGAACGGCGGTTATCGCTTGAACGAGATCGATACCGTCGTGGTGGACTCCATCACCAAGAAAGGTCAGCTGCTGACCAAGGAAGACCTGCGCGCCTACCTGGGTGGCTGGGCACGCAAGAACGACCCTGCCATGAAAGAAGCGGACATCGACCTCGCCCTCACCCGCAGCCTGCAAAAGCTGAGCGGCAAGCGCGGCGTGTTGAAGACCTACCGCTCCGGTCTGCGTCGCGGTTACCACTATGGCCTCAGCGAATGGTTCTTCGCCAGCACTGGCAAGCTCCGTAAGCAACACCTCGACCGTCTGGTACTTTCCACCGACTAACCACCGGTTCACATCCATCGGAACAGGCGGCCGCTCGGTCGCCTGTTCTTTTTCAGGCCTGCCTGACGATCGCTGGCCCATGGTGCAAGCCGGTGCGTACCTTGTGTCTCCAAGACCATCGCCATGAAGCACATCCTTGTAGCGCTCGATATGAGCGGAGCGGACGAGCGGGTAGTGCAGCACGCGCTGCCGATCGCCAAAGCCTTCGGAGCCCATCTGTCGCTCCTCCATGTGGCAGCACCAGAACCAGACTTCGTGGGCTTCGAGGTGGGCCCTCAGTACGTGCGCGATCACCGCGCGGACGCTCTCCGCAGCGAACATCGCCACATCCAGGCCCTGGCAGCCATGACCCAGGCGCAAGGCGTGGAGACCCTGGGACGTCTTGTGCAAGGTCCCACGGTGGAGACCTTGCTTGCCGAAGCTGCGGAACTACCTGCCGACCTCATCGTGGTGGGGTCCCACGGCCACGGCACATTTTACAAAGCCTTCGTAGGAAGCGTGAGCGATGAGCTCCTGCGCAGCGGGCGCTTCCCCATCCTGGTGGTACCGGTGGCTGATGATCAGGCGTAGTGCAGGATACTGGGCAGTGGTGCTCAGCTGGCCACTGCTCGGTGGCGTGTGCGTCCCGCACGTGGCCGGTGGCGATCCACGCCTGCAGGACATCACGTTGCCGCCGGGCTTCCAGATCGAGATCATAGCTGAAGAGGTCACCAATGCGCGGGCCATGTGCTGGGGCGAAAAAGGCACCCTCTTCGTTGGCAGCCGAGGAGAAGGTGTGGTACATGCCTTGCGCGATACCACGGGGGATGGCATCATGGATGTGCATCACATCATCGCACGCGATTTGAACATGCCGGTGGGTGTGGCGTTCCGGGCGGGTGACCTGTATGTGAGCGCGGTGGATCGCATCCTTCGGTTCCCTGACATTGAACAGCGCCTGGATACACCTCCCGCACCCGAGGTGGTGACCGATCGGTTCCCGAGCGAAACCCACCACGGCTGGAAGTTCATCGCCTTCGGGCCAGACGGTCAGCTCTATGTGCCCGTTGGTGCGCCGTGCAACAACTGCCTTAGCGAAGACAGCATCTTCGCCAGCATCACCAAGCTCGACCTCGCTACGAACGAACTGAGGATCGTGGCCCATGGTGTACGCAATTCGGTAGGCTTCGACTGGCATCCGCGCACCGGTGAGCTGTGGTTCACCGACAACGGACGCGACCTGATGGGCGACGAT
>JALOLX010000156.1 GCA_025455765.1 Flavobacteriales bacterium
GGCTATACCGACCGCTCGGGTGACCCTGCGGTGAACATGCGCTTGAGCGAGCAACGCGCCAAGGCGGTACGCAGCTACCTGTTGCAACGGGGCATCGCACCCGAGCGGTTGTTGGTGAACTACTACGGCGACAGTCGCAGCACGGGCCGTGACCCCAGCGAACGACGGGTGGAGGTGGAATGGCTGCGCTGAGCGCTGTTGACCATCGGTGGTGTGTTCGGTGTTGAACCGCTGCGCACGTGGTCCTTCCCCGCTTGAATGCCTGCTGCCCCTGTCCCGGGCGGTTTCCATCCTACGTGCGCAACCATTGACAAGACCGCTCTTTACACGATGTTAACCATCTGTTTTAACCAATTGGTTAATATTGCGCCCTGATGGCCGTTGTGCAGCAAGAACCCGGTACCGAGGAGCGCATTCTCGCCGCCGCCCGCAGGGTGTTCATCCGCAAGGGCATGGCCGGCGCACGCATGCAGGAAGTGGCCGACGAAGCAGGTATCAACAAGGCACTGCTCCACTACTACTTCCGGGACAAACAGCGGCTGTTCGAAGGGGTGTTCAAAGGCGGTGCCGAGAAGCAGTTCGGCTGCATCTGGAATTCGTTCAACGACAGCACCGAGCTCTTCGATGCCATTGAGCGTTTCGTGGCGGCCTACATCGACCGCATGTTGGAAGAGCCCCTGCTCCCGCTGTTCATCGCCCAGGAAATGAGCCGCGACCCGGAAGGCTTGCGGGCCTTCGTGGACCGTGGTCAGGCCAGTCGCCAACGCTTCATCCGGCTGGTGGAAGAAGCCCTGGCTGCGGGCGCCATCATCGATATCGACCCCCGCGACCTGTTGGTGAACATGATGGCGCTCTGTGCCCATCCGTTCGTGGCCCGTCCCATGCTCACCCACATCCACGGCATGAACGACGAGGCCTTCCGCCGCATGATGCTCAAACGCCGCAAGTCCGTACCCGAATTCATCATCCGATCCATCCGCGCATGAACGACCTGTTGAAGCGTAGGCTTTCCCTCATTCTTGGACTGCTCCTCATCGTGGGCGGTGTCGGTACCTGTAAGAAGCTCGCCGGTAGCAAGGCATCGCCCCCACGGAACGAAGCGCCCCAGCAGGCGCGTGCCGTGCGCACCGCCACGGCCCAGAACGGCCCCGTCCAACTAAGCATTCCCATTACCGGTCGCCTCCGCGCCATGGACCGCATGGTGATCACCGCCGAGGTCAGCGGCACGCTCCAGCGCACCGGCAAGGCGTTCCGGGAAGGCGTGACCTTTGGTCGGGGTGAAGTGCTCTTCCGCATCGATGATGGCGAGGTGCGCGCACAGATCAATGCCCAGCAGAGCGCCTTCCTCCGTACCCTGGTGCAACTGGTGCCCGATCTTCGCATCGATCTGCCCGAGCAGGCTGCGAAGTGGGATGCCTACGTGAAGAGCGTGCCCGTGGATGGGGCGTTGCCCGAGCTGCCCAAGCCGGCCAACGAACAGGAACGCAACTACCTGGCAGGCCGCGGTGTGCTTGACCAGTACTATGGATTGCGCGCCTTGTATGAGCGGCGCGACAAGTATGTGATCACCGCGGCCTTCGATGGTGTGGTGTCCGCTGCCGGTGTGGAGCCGGGTACCATCGTTACGCCCGGTACACGCCTCGGTGAATTCATCGCTCCCAACTCCTTGGAGCTGGAGACCGCGATCGGCGCGGCTGAACTGGCTTTGGTGAAGGTGGGTGATACACTTCGGTTGACCAGCTCGGAAGGGCCGGGCAGCTGGGTGGGACGCATCATCCGCACAGGCGAGAGCATCGATGCATCCACCCAGACCGTGAAGCTCTTCGTGCAGGTGATGGGCAAGGGTCTGCGCGATGGTCAGTACCTCAGTGGACGTATTCAAGCGGGCTCGCTCAACGAAGCCGTGAGCGTTCCGCGCAGCGCACTCCTCGAAGATGGCGCGCTCTATACCGTCGCCGACAGCGCTCTGGTTAAGCAACCGGTCACCATCCTGCATCAAGGTGTGGAGCAGGCCGTGGTACAAGGACTCGCCAATGGACAGGTGGTGGTGGTGGACCGCCTCAGCGGTGCGTTCGAAGGCATGCGTGTAGCCCCGGTGAAGCCATGAAGGGACTGACCGCCTATTTCATCAAGTACAGCGTGGCGGTGGATACCGTCATGGTGTTGATCATGATCTTCGGCTACTTCGGGCTGAAGGCTACGCGCAGCTCCCTGTTCCCCGAGGTGGAAAGCCGTACCATTCAGGTGCAGATCATCTATCCCGGTGCCGCGCCCGAAGAGGTGGAGGAAGGGGTGGTGCTGCGCATCGAGGACGATATCAAGGGGGTGACCGGAGTGGAACGCATCAGCAGCGTGAGCCAGGAGAACGGCGGTGTGATCGTCGTCGAGGTGCTCAAAGGGTACGACGTGGACGTCGTGCTCCAGGATGTGAAGAACGCCGTGGAGCGCATTCCCACGCTGCCCGATGGCATGGAGCCGATCCGCACCTTCAAGCTGGAGAACATCCGTCCAGCGGTGACTTTTGCGCTGAGCGGAGAAGGCGTTGACCTGAAGGCACTGAAGCTGATCGCGCGCCGTGTAGAGCAGGATATCCGTTCCATTGGTGGCATCAGCAAAGTGGATGTGACCGGCTACCCCGACGAAGAGGTGGAGGTAGCGTTCCGTGAGGCCGATCTGCGTGCCAACAACCTCACCTTCGCGCAAGCCGCCGCTGCTGTGCGCGGTGCCAATCTCGACCTCACGGGAGGAAAGATCAAGACCACCGATGAGGAACTGCTGATCCGCGTGCGGGACAAGCGCCAGGACGCTGAAGGCCTCAAGAACGTGGTGCTGCGTGCAAGCGCGGATGGCCGTGTATTGCGGTTGAAGGATGTGGCCGATGTGCGCGATACCTGGGCGGAAGACCCCGCCCGCAACTACGTCAATGGCAAGCCTGCGGTGGTGGTCAACGTGAGCAGCACGGTCAGCGAGGACATCCTGTTCATCGCCGAAAGCACCATCGCATACATGGAGACCTTCAATGCGCGAGGAGGACCGGTGCAGGCCACCTTGATCAACGATGCCACCACCGTCCTAAGGCAGCGTATCGCCATGCTCATCGAGAACGGGGTGCAAGGGTTCTTCCTGGTGGTGATCGTACTTGCGCTCTTCCTCAATTGGCGCCTTGCCCTGTGGGTCGCGTTCAGTATTCCCGTTGCTTTTGCAGGCATGTTCATCCTGGCACCGGCGTTCATTACCATCAACGTCATGAGCCTCTTCGGGATGATCCTCGTGGTGGGCATCTTGGTGGACGATGGTATCGTGATCACGGAGAGCATCTACCAGGAATATGAACGTGGGCTGCCACCCATCAAGGCCGCGTTCGAGGGCATCAACAAGGTGCTGCCAGCCGTGATCAGCTCTGTACTAACCACCGTTGCGGCGTTCAGTACCTTCTTCTTCATTGAAGGCCGGCTTGGGGATTTCGCGCCAGCTCTGGCCTTCGTGGTCATCTCCACCTTGCTGTTCTCGCTGATCGAAGCAGCCTTCATCCTTCCCGCTCACGTGGCCCACTCCAAAGGCCTCAGCCGTGCGCCCAAGAACAAGTTGGAGGCGTATATGGATGGGGTGATGGGCCGCCTGCGTGATGTGCGTTACGCTCGCTTCTACGACCGCTTCATGCGCCATCGCATGTTCACCATCGGTATCGCCTTCTTCCTGCTGGCCATCACCATCGGCTCGGTCGGAGCGGGGATCATCAAGACCACCTTCTTCCCGGTGATCGAGCGTGATGACGTGGCCGTGGATCTCGAGATGGTGACCGGCACGCGGGAGAACGTGGTCTTCAGTGAGCTTCAGCGCTTGGAAGACCTGGCATGGGCCATCAATGACGAACTGAGCGCCACGCGGGAGGACAGCCTCGATGTGATCCTGAAGGTGCAGACCATCCTCGGTCCACGCGCCGAACAGGGCAAGCTGAACATCATCCTGCTCGACGGTGAGAAGCGCGGGTTCCGTGCTGAAGAGATCACCAACCGGTTGCGTGAACGTGCGGGGATGGTGCCCGGAGTACAGAACCTCACCTTCGGCCTGGCCACACCGTTCGGCAAGCCTGTGTCCGTGTCGCTGCGCAGCAATGATCTCGCCGAGCTCAATGCCGCCAAACTGGAGTTGCGGAGCGAACTACAGAAGCTGCCGATGCTCCGCGATGTGGTGGATAGCGATCGACCGGGCAACCGGGAAGTGGTGCTGAAGCTGAAGGACAAGGCCCAACTGCTCGGTCTTACCCTGCAGGATGTGGCTGCGCAAGTGCGCCAAGGGTTCTTCGGTCTGGAGACGCAACGTGTACAACGCGGCGAGGACGAAGTGAAGATTTGGGTGCGCTATGCCGAAGATGGACGTGCTTCGCTCCGGGACCTTGAGGACATGCGCATCCGTACGGCTGATGGCCGCCAATTCCCGCTGAGCGAGCTGGTCAGCTACCACATCGAACGCGGCATCCGCGCGGTGAACCACCTGGACGGCAAGCGCGAAGTGCGCGTGGAAGCCGACCTCGCCAGCAGTGCACAGAGCGCTACGGAAGCACAGGGTGTGGTGGCCGCAGAGCTCATGACGCCCTTGCTGGCCAAATATCCTGGCATTAGCTACAGCTTCGAGGGTCAGGGGGAACAGAGCCGCAAGGTGAGCGGAAGTGCCATGAAGGTGCTGCCCATCACGCTCATCATCATGTTCTCCATGATCGTGCTTACGCTCCGTAGCTTCTGGCAGATGTTGGCGGTGCTGCTCTGCCTGCCGCTCGGCTTCATCGGCATCGGCTGGGGCCACTGGATCCATGGTGTGCAGATCAGCCTTTTCAGCTTCTTCGGCATGATCGCCCTCATCGG
>JALOLX010000157.1 GCA_025455765.1 Flavobacteriales bacterium
GGCCATGGCGCTGATGGTCTCCTCGCTCCAGTCCTTCGCGAGGCCTTGGGGGATGTTGACCTTGTTGTGCTTCACCATGCCCTTGAACTCCTGCACGTAATCGCCATAGACATCCTCCAACTTGTCGAAGGCGACACAGTTCGCGAAACAGTGGTGCATCTCCAGCACCTTGCCCAGGCCGTAGCTCAGCGCGTGGCACACACCCACCTCGCTGTAGGTGAGGCTGAGGCCGCCCATGTAGCTGGCCACCATCAGCAGCTCGTCGCTCTTGGGGTTGCTGCGGTCCATGCGCAGATAGACCTCGCGACACATCTCCAGGCTCTTCTCGCTGTAGGCCTCGGCAAAGGTGTTCTTCTTGGTGCCGGTGATGGCCTCCACGCTGTGGATGTAAGTATCCATGCCCGTGTAGAACCACTGGTCCGTGGGCACCGTAGCGATGAGGTCCGGGTCCAGCACGATCTGGTCGAAGACCGTCCAGTCGCACTTGAGGCCGAGCTTCTTCACGGGGCCGGTGAGCACGGCCGTCATGCTCACCTCCGCGCCGGTGCCGCTGATGGTGGGCACGCCGCAGTGGTAGATGCCCGGCTTCTTGATGAGGTTGAGGCCCTGGTACTGCACGCTGCTGCCTTCGTTGGTGAGCATCAGCGAAAGCGCCTTGGCCACGTCCATCACGTTGCCACCGCCAATGCCGACAAGCCCGGCAGGTAGACCACGACGTGCGAGGATGTCGTCACGCAGGCCATCGATCTGCTCGGTGGAGGGCTCCTTGGCCGTGCTGCAAAAGATCAGCTCGTCACCTTCCAACTTCGGGATGCGGGATAGGAACACCTCGTTCCCTTGGAAGTAGTGGTCCACCAAGAAGACCATGCAGCCTTTTCCGGTGTTACGGTGCGGTTCGAGGATCTCGCCCAGCTTGCCGAAGCTGCCACGGCCGTAGCAGGTCTTGGTAACGGACTTGAAGTTGCGGAAGAGGTTCATGTCGATCAGAAGATCAGACGATCAGATGATCAGATGATGATCAATGACCGGAGATGTGGTGCAAAGGAAGGGAGAGTTTAGCGGATGCTCCGAATGACCCCGGAGGGGTCACAGACATTAGCCAATGCAGACCACGATCCATCCACGACCCCGGAGGGGTCGCAGACATTAGCACATGCAACCCACCCATGCATCAACGACCCTGAAGGGGTCGCAGACATTAGCCTTTGCAGACCACGATCCATCCGCGACCCTGAAGGGGTCGCAGACATTAGCACATGCACCCCACCCATGCATCAACGACCCTGAAGGGGTCGCAGGGAAGGAACCATGATCTATTCGGGCAATGAAACACCTGAAATATCTTCACCCTTAGAACCGGATGAAACATGTCCACCTACCTAAGCCTTCATTACCACCTCGTTTTCTCAACGAAGAACCGAACCCCTTGTTTAGAGGCTGAATGGCGCGAACGCCTGTTCTCATACATGAGTGGCGCCATTGGAGGCCTGAATGGATTCCCACAGCGCACAGGGGGATGGAACGACCATGTCCATCTCCTTTTCGGTTTGAAGGCGACGCATACCGTTTCGGATGTCGTCCGTGAACTGAAGAAGGCCTCGACGGCATGGGTGCGCGAAGAGATCGGTCTCCGCACGTTCGCTTGGCAGGAAGGCTATGCGGCGTTCACGGTCGGGCACCGTGCGCGGGATATTGTGAAGGCGTACATCGACCGGCAGGAAGAGCACCACCGGGTGAAGACCTACAAGGAAGAGGTGCTTTCGATGTTGGAGGAGCACGGAGTGGAATACGATCCGAAGTATTTCGTGTAGGTGAACGAAAGGGAACGATCGGTATGTACTGGTTGCCTGCGACCCCTTCAGGGTCGGGAAATGCCACGGACGTTGGTCTAATGTCTGTGACCCCTTCGGGGTCTAGAGATCACATGCACGCTCAACGAATGCCCATTCCCTCTTCGGGGATCAGACAGGACCCAACAGCCCATTTCATGTGACCCCGAAGGGTTCGTAGACATTAGCCCCAAACGACCAGGCGTCATACGACCCTGAAGGGGTCGCAGATCGCATTCTGCGTTAGGGATAGCAGCGGAAAGCCCACAGCGAGGAGGAACGACGAGTGCGGACTTGCAGCGAATAGCCCGACGGCGCTGCTCCCGAGCGAGGCTTTTGCGAAGCGATGGGATGAACGCCGAAACGCCCAACAGAGTCAGCGCAATGCGAATGCGATTGTCCAAGTAAAAGTCCATAGTCCATAGACGATACCCAAGCCTGTGAAAAGGTTCCATCGACCCCGATCTCCATTAGTTGATCTCAGATCAAGGATGAACCTATCAACTGCCAAATGCACCACGACAGGCAGCAGTGCGATCACAAGTGCAATGCACCAGCGAAGGAGAACCAGGGATGCAAATCCATTAGCCCTGGCTTCCACCAAGTCTTCTTTGGATCCAATCCAAAATTGAGTGACCCATGCAGTAATTACCAGCCCGATCGCCCAAACGACGAGCTGCGCTGGATGACGGAGGTTAGGCAGCACTAAAGCAAGTTCTACACACCCACCCCCTCCATAGCCTTCACGATCGCCCCTTCCATCTTGGTGAGCATTGCATCCAGCTCCTCCGCCGTCCACGTCACGCGGATGTTGAAGCTGATGAGGCGGCTCATGACGGCATCGCTCTTCGGGAAGGTCAGCGTCTTGAGGTCCTGCGGGAGGCCGAGCTCGTGGGCCACCAGCTTGTAGGGCATGCTGAGGTTCTTCACGTGGTCCCACTGCTTGATGTAATGGAACATGTTGTCGTACCAATAGCCGTGCGGGATGCCGGCCTCGGCGAACAGCTTCACGGTGGCGCGGGCGACCTGCTCACTGGGCAGCAGCAGGTGGAAGAAGGTGGCGCTGTCGCCGGCCTCGTCGGTGTGGCGGCGGAATTGCAGGCCGGGGATCTTCGACAGGCGCTCTTGGATGATGGCCTTGTGCTTACGCTGCTGGGCGAGGATGTACGGCAGCTTGCGCGTCTGGGCCAGGCCGATGGCGGCATTGATCTCGCCGATGCGGAAGTTGGTGCCCATGATGGGGTGCTGCTCCATGCCCCGGTTGTTGCCGATGTGATCGTGGCCGTGGTCGGCGAACTGCTGGGCGGTGTCCCATAGCTGGTGGTCGTCGGTGATCACCACGCCGCCTTCGCCGCAGGTGTTGATCTTGAAGAAGTCGTAGCTGAAGCTGCCCATGCGCCCGAAGGTGCCGAGCATCTTGCCCTTGTAGCTGCCGCCCAGGGCCTGCGCGCTGTCCTCGATGAGCTGGATGCCCTTCTCCTTGCAGAGCGCCATGATGCCGTCCAGGTCGGCCGCGGCGCCGCACATGTGCACGAGCAGCACGGCCTTGGTCTTCGGACCGACCACAGCGCGGATGCCTTCGGCGCTCATGCAAAGGGTGTCGTCGATCTCGGCGAAGACAGGCAGGGCCCCGGCCAACATCACCGCCTCGATGGTGGCGATGTAGGTGAAAGGCGGCACGATGACCTCGTCGCCGTAGCCCACGCCGCAGGCCGCGAGCATGGTGCTCACCGCGGTGCTGCCGCTGCTGACGGCCAGTCCGTACTTGGCGCCACAGAACTTGGCCACTTCGGCCTCGAAGTCCTTGGCCTTCCAGTGCCCGGCACGTTGCGCATCGTGGTTGAACCGGAAGAGGACGCCCGTGTTGAGGACATCCATCACTTCGTTCTTCTCTTCTTCGCCGAAAAGCTCTGTGCCGGGCATGGTCCAGTGTGTTGTGGCCGCGAAGTTAGGAGGCATCCGCCGCAGGCTGACCAAGCTCATGGTCGTGGGCCGTTCGTAGCAGTAGCCTTGCACGATAACACACGAACATGGACCTGAAGAACAAGGTGGCCTTGGTGACCGGAGCGGGCTCCGGCATCGGTGAGGCGGTGGCGCTGCTCTTCGCGCAGCACGGCGCCCGGCTGGTGCTCACGGATGTGGACATGGCGGGCTGCGAACGCGTGGCCAATGCAGTGAAGGCCGCCGGAGCGGAGGCCATCACGGTACGCAACGATGTGTCGGTGGCCACCGAATGCGAGGCCGCCGTGGCCGCTGCGCTGAAGGCCTTCGGTCGCCTCGACGTGGCCGTGAACAACGCAGGCATCGGCGGCCCTCCTGCGCTCACCGGCGACTACCCGCTGGACGGCTGGCACCAAGTGGTCAACGTGAACCTGAACGGCGTGTTCTACGGCATGCGCTACCAGATCCCGGCCATGCTGAAGGGCGGAGGCGGCAGCATCATCAACATCGCCTCCATCCTCGGGCAGGTGGGCTTCGCCACGGCCAGCGCCTACGTAGCCGCCAAGCACGGCGTGGTGGGTCTGAGCAAGAACGCCGCCATGGAGTACGCCGCCCAGGGCATCCGCGTGAACAGCGTGGGGCCGGCCTTCATCCGCACGCCGCTGCTCACCAAGCACCTCACCGAGGAGCAGCTCACCGGCATCGCGGCCATGCACCCCATCGCGCGGCTGGGGAAGCCAGAGGAGGTGGCCGAACTGGTGGTCTGGCTCGCCAGCGACAAGGCCAGCTTCGTCACCGGCAGCTATTATGCGGTGGACGGTGGGTACCTGGCGCGTTGAGCGAACGCTTCGCATCGCCATCTTTGGTACACGATGCGCATCACGCTCCTCCTCTTTTTCTTCCTGTTGATCGCTGGCACAGGGAATGCCCAGGTCGATCTCCCCATCTTCGGCACCCAAAAGGTGATCAATGGCTACGCGAAGGATGTGGAGGGCGAGGTCCTCTCCTACTTCAGCGTGTACCCGGAGCATGCCACCACCGCCCTGCTCACCCGCTGCACCGATGGGAAGAAGGCCATTTC
>JALOLX010000158.1 GCA_025455765.1 Flavobacteriales bacterium
TAATGACGAAGGCCGGACCCAACGGCCCGGCCTTCCCTGTTCGGTCGTTCGACCTTACTGGCCCAGCTTCGCCTTCATGGCGGCGAACTTGGCCTGGTCGTTGGTCTTGGCGTAGAGCTTCATCAGTTGCTGCATGGTCTGGGCGTCCTTCGCGTCCAGCTCGTGGGCCTTCTCGAAGTATGGCACGGCCTTCAGGTAGATGTCGTCCGCCTTGGTCTTGCACTTCATGTACTCGGTGTCGCTCTTGATGGCGTTGCACTTCTCGTACTCAAAGGCTGCGCGGTTGTTGTAGAGCACACCGATGTTGAAGTAGGCGTCGAAGTAGCTCGGATCCTTATCGATGCTGGCCTTGTAAGCGGCTTCAGCCTTGTCGTACCACTGGTTCATGGCCACATCATCCTTGGCATCCGTAGCGGCGCTGGCCTTCTTGTCGAACAGGCTGCCCTGCACGCTGTAGAGCACGGCATTGTTGGGGTCCTTCTCAATGGCCAGGGCCACGCTCTTCTCAGCCTCTTCGGAACGGTCGGCGGCAAGCAGGTAGCTCATCTCGTCGAGGATGAGGTCCTTGTTGTCGGGGAACTTGCTGCGGCCTTCCTGGACGGAGGCAATGGCGCCGTTGAGGTCGTCGCCCTTGCGCTGCAGGCTGGCGATGTAGCGGTACACCTCGGGCTTCACGTAGCCGGCCGCCAGTGCTTCCTGGTAACGCTTGATGGCGTTGGCACCGTCGCCCTTCGACTCATAGGCCAGGGCCGCGTTGAAGATGGCGTTGGTATCGGCCTGTCCGAAGGCTTTGGCGATGCGCTCGGCCACGGCGTAGCGGCGGATGGCCTCGTCGTAGTTCTTCGCACCGAAGGCGTCGTTGCCGGCGTTCAGCGAAGCCCCTTGCAGGGCACCGAGGGCCTTCACGTTCTCCACCTTGTAGCTGCCCTTCACATCGAGCTCGTTGGCCTTCATGTAGCTCTCCACTGCCAGGTCGACGGCGTTGGGGAACTTCGCCTTCAAGGCTTCATCCTCGCCCAAGGCGATGAGGCGGTAGATGTCGCCCCGGTAGCGCCAGGTCTTCTCCACCGCGCCGGTCTTGGCGTCCAGGGTGGCGGGTTCGATGTATTCAACGGCCTTTTCCAGCTTGCCGTCGTTCATGTAGTTATAGGCGCTCACCACGTTGGCGTTCTGGGCGAACAGGCCCAGGGCGCTCGTGGCAAGAGCAGCGGTCAGCAGGTTCTTCATGGTGTACGTTCGAAGGGTTGCGTTCATTCTTCCGTGGACGGTGTATCAACTTCAGTGCCATTCGTGTCGGCCGCGTCGGATCCATCGGTACCCGCCTCGCCTTCAGGGGCTTCCTCTTCCTCGGCCAGGGCACCGTCCACCTTGGCAACGGCGGCGATCTGGTCGTTCTTGCGCAGCTCGATCAGGCGCACACCTTGCGTGGCACGACCCAACACGCGCATCTGTTCCAAGCCCATGCGAATGGTCATTCCGCTGCGGTTGATGATCATAAGCTGGTCATCGTCCTTCACGTCCTTGATGGCGATGAGCTCACCGGTCTTGTCCGTGATCTGCAGGGTCTTCACCCCTTTGCCACCGCGGGTCACCATGCGGTAGGCGTACTCCAGCTCGCCGGTGGTCTCGTTCTTCTCGGCAATGATGGAGCGCTTGCCATAGCCTTTGGCGCTCACCACCAGCACTTGGCGGGTCTGCAGCTCGCTCTTGTCAATGGCGATCATGCCGATGACCTCGTTGTCCGCCGCATCGCCCAGGTTCATGCCGCGCACCCCGCTGGCACCGCGGCCCATGGCGCGCACGTCGTTCTCATCGAAGTGTACGGCGCGGCCTTCCCTGCTGGCCAGGATGATGTGGCTGTTGCCCGTGGTGAGCTTGGCCTCCAGCAGCTCGTCGCCTTCGCGGATGCCCACGGCGATGATGCCGTTGGCGCGCGGACGGCTGTAGGCCTCCAGGGTGGTCTTCTTGATGATGCCCTTCTTGGTGCAGAGGGTGACGAAATGTCCGCTGAGGTAGGCTTCGTCCTTCAGGTCGGTGACATTGAGGTAGGCCACCACCTTGTCGTCGCCTTCGATCTGCACGAGGTTCTGGATGGCGCGGCCCTTGCTCTGGCGCGTGCCTTCGGGGATGTCGAACACGCGCATCCAGTAGCACCGGCCCTTCTGGGTGAAGATGAGCAGGTAGTTGTGGTTGGTGGCCACGAAGAGGTGCTCCAGGAAGTCCTCGTCGCGGGTGGTGCTGCCCTTGCTGCCCACGCCGCCGCGGCTTTGTGTGCGGAACTCGCTGAGGCCGGTGCGCTTGATGTAGCCCAGGTGGCTGATGGTGACCACCATGGCATCGTCAGCGATGAGGTCCTCCATACGCATGTCGCCACTGGCGGTGAGGATCTGGGTGCGGCGCTTGTCACCGTACTTCTCCTTCACCTCAAGGGTCTCATCGCGCACGATCTTCAGGCGCAGGCCCTCGTCGGCGAGCACAGCGCGGAGGTGGTCGATGAGCTTCATCAGCTCGGCATACTCCTCTTTGATCTTGTCGCGCTCCAGGCCGGTGAGGCGTTGCAGGCGCATGTCCAGGATGGCACGGGCCTGGATCTCGCTGAGGCCGAAGGACGACATCAGGCCTTCGCGGGCGATGTCGGGGGTGGCGCTGGCGCGGATCAGGGCGATCACGGCGTCGAGGTGGTCCAGGGCGATGAGCAGACCTTCCAGGATGTGGGCACGCTCTTCGGCCTTGCGCAGGTCGAACTTGGTGCGGCGCACGATCACATCGAGGCGGTGCTCCACGAAGTGCTGGATCATGGCCTTGAGGCCCAGCAGCATCGGGCGACCGCCCACCAGCGCGATGTTGTTCACGCTGAAGCTGGTCTGCAGGCCGCTGTACTTGTAGAGCTGGTTGAGCACCACAGTGCCCATGGCTTCGCGCTTCACTTCGTAGGCGATGCGGATGCCGTTGCGGTCGCTGTAGTCGTTAACATCGCTGATGCCTTCGATGCGCTTCTCGTTCACCAGATCGGCCACGCCCTTCACGAGCTGCACGGCCTTGTTGGTCTGGTAGGGGATCTCGGTGCAGATGATGGTCTCGCGGCCGGTGCGGTCATCTTCTTCGATGTGGCAGGCGGCACGCAGCACGATGCGACCACGGCCGGTCTCGTATGCATCGCGGATGCCTTCCACGCCATAGATCACACCGCCCGTGGGGAAGTCGGGGCCCTTGATGTGCTGCATCAGGCCCTCGGTGTCGATGTCCTTGTTATCCAGGTAGGCCGCGATGCCGTCGCACACTTCGCTGAGGTTGTGGGGGGCCATGTTGGTGGCCATACCCACGGCGATGCCAGCCGCACCGTTCACCAGCAGCTGGGGGATCTTGGTGGGCATCACGCTGGGCTCTTCGAGCGAATCGTCGAAGTTGGGGCGCATGTCCACGGTCTCCTTGTCGAGGTCGGCGAGCACCTCTTCGGCGATCTTCTTCAGGCGGGCCTCGGTGTAACGCATGGCGGCGGGGCTGTCACCGTCGATGCTGCCGAAGTTGCCCTGGCCATCCACCAGCGGATAGCGCAGGCTCCAGTCCTGGGCCATGCGCACCATGGCGTCGTACACGCTGCCGTCGCCGTGCGGGTGGTACTTCCCGAGCACTTCACCCACGATACGGGCGCTCTTCTTGTAAGGGCGGTTGCTGAGCACGCCGAGGTCCTGCATGCCGTAGAGCACGCGGCGGTGTACGGGCTTCAGACCGTCGCGCACGTCGGGCAGGGCCCGGCTCACGATCACCGACATCGAATAGTCGATGTAGGCGGTGCGCATTTCGTTCTCGATGTTGATCGGAATGATCTTCTCTCCTTCTGCCATGGCTGTCAGTTCGTCAATTGGCCCGGTCCTTGTGGAAGGGCGTCCGAAAAGGGAGCCCGAAAGTAGGCTTTCCGGGTGGTCCGATCGGCCTTCAACTTATCCACAGCCACACAGGCATCTGTGGAAAAATGAGGTCTGCGGGAACCGGAGCGCCGCAGCAGCGTTGAATAGCTTGCCCCCGCTCGGTGGACGGCTATCTTCGCAGGACCTCCCGAGCACATCAACCAGAACCCCCACGATCCACAGATGGACGCCAAATTCTCACCCCGGGTGCGCGACGTGATCACCTACAGCCGCGAGGAGGCCTTGCGCCTGGGGCACAATTACATCGGCATTGAACACCTGCTGCTGGGCCTGATCCGCGAAGGCGAAGGCAATGCCATGAAGATCCTCCACCGCCTCGACGTGGACCTCGATCAGCTGCGCCGCCAGGTGGAGAGCGCCATGGAGCCCGCCAGCGCCATGCGTCCGCCCGACAAGGACAAGATCACCCTGATCAAGCAGGCCGAGAAGATGCTGAAGATCACCTTCCTCGAGGCCAAGCTGTTCAAGAGCAACCAGATCGATACCGAACACCTGCTGCTGAGCATGCTGAAGGACGAGGACAACCTCGCCACCCGCACGCTGCATCGCTTCAAGGTGGACTACACCACCGTGAAGAACGAGCTGGATGCCATTCTGGCCGATGGTGGCTCGGGTGCTTCGGGCTACACCAGCAACAAGCCCAAGGCCCAAGGGCCGCAGGGTACGGATGATGACGACGATGATAGCGGCAGCTTCGCTGGTGGCAGCGGTGGCGGTGCACAGCGCAAGCCCGGCGACAGCAAAAGCAAGACGCCGGTGCTCGACAACTTCGGTCGCGACCTCACCAAGATGGCCGAGGAAGGCAAGCTGGACCCCATCGTGGGCCGCGAGAAGGAGATCGAGCGCGTGAGCCAGGTGCTGAGCC
>JALOLX010000159.1 GCA_025455765.1 Flavobacteriales bacterium
GTGAAGCCGAGGTGAAGGCCATCTTCGACAAGTGGGACCTCAACTGCGTGGAGATCGGAACGGTCACGCGCGGCGGTACCCTGCGCTACTTCATGCACGGAGAGCTCATCGCGGAAGTGCCCGCTGAAAGCCTCGTGCTTGGCGGCGGTGCTCCGGTGTACGTGCGCGAGCAGAAGGAACCCGCCTACATCGCCGAGAACAAGCGCTTCGACGCAGCCGCGATCACAGAGCCCGATGACCTGCGCGCGGTGGCCTACGACCTCCTCGCCAGCCCCAACATCGCCAGCAAACGCTGGGTGTCCGAGCAGTACGATACCATGGTGCGCACCAACAACATGAGCACCAACGCGCCCTCCGATGCCGGACTGATCCTGGTGAAGGAAACAGGCAAAGGCCTCGCGGTGACCGTGGACTGCAACGGCCGATACGTACACGCTGATCCTTACACCGGCGCCATGATCGCCGTGAGCGAAGCCGCCCGCAACATCGCCTGCACCGGTGGCGAACCCTGCGGTGTCACCAACTGCCTCAACTTCGGCAACCCCTACGATCCCGAGGTCTACTGGCAGTTCGCACAGGCCATCAAAGGCATGGGCGATGCCTGCCGCGCCTTCGAAGCGCCTGTGACCGGTGGTAACGTGAGCTTCTACAACCACACCGTCACCGAAAAGCGCAACATCCCCGTCTTCCCCACGCCCACCATCGGCATGGTCGGTATCGTCAGCGATATCACCAAGCGCATGAGCATGGACTTCAAGGAGAAGGGCGATCTGCTCTTCCTGCTCGGACGCAGCACGGACTGCATCGCCTCCAGCGAATACCTCGTGCGCCACCACGGGGTGCAACGCTCGCCCGCACCGTACTTCAACATCGATGAGGAACGGCGCCTCCATACCATGCTCCTGATGCTCATTCGCAGCGGCGCCATCAATGCCGCGCACGATGTGAGCGATGGCGGCCTCTGGGTCACTCTCGTCGAGATGGGCTTGCACCGCGGTCTGGGCTTCGATGTGATCACCGATAGCGAGATCCGACCCGATGCCTTCCTCTTTGGCGAAGGTCAGGGCCGCGCGGTGGTCAGCGTCACCGCCGAGCAGGAGAACCTGTTCCTCGACATGATGGGCGAAAGCCGCGTGCCGTTCATCCTACTGGGTCATGTCACCAAAGGCAAACTGGTGGTGGATGAAAGTCCCTTCGGCTTCATCGAGGATGCCCGTCGCACCTACGAAGAGGCCATTCCCCGCATCATGAGCGAACAGTGATCGGCACTTCCACGTTCCCCTCACCCAACCAACGAACCTACCTACGACCATGCCACAACCAGCCTTTGCCGGACAACTGCCTGCCATCGGGTCTCCCGCGCCCCGCCTGCGTTATGTGAAGACCGACCGCACCGAAGCCTCTCTCGCCGACCACAAAGGCAAGGTGGTGGTGCTGCTCATGTTCCCCAGTGTGGACACCGGTGTGTGTGCCACGGAGACCCGCACCTTCAACCAGAAGGCCACCGGCCTGGGCGCCACCGTGCTCGCTGTCACCGCCGATCTGCCCTTCGCGCTCGGTCGCTTCTGCGCCGCTGAAGGCATCACCAACGTGGAGACCGGGAGCGACTTCCGCCACCGCGATGCCGATGGCTGGGGCACCCGGATCGCCGATGGACCCATGGGTGGCATCCTCGGCCGTGTATCCTTCGTCATTGACAAGGAAGGGGTGGTGCGCTTCTGTGAAGTGACACCTGAACTGGGCAGTGAGCCCAACTACGATGCCGTACTGAACGCCGCGAAAGCGCTGCTCTGATCGTCCTTCAATGCGCAAGGCCCATCTTGGTCATCCAAGGTGGGCCTTGTTGTTCTTAGAGGCCTCGAACGGTCCGGCCACGCGCGATCAGAAGCCGTTCAATGAAGGTCAGGACGACCATGCACACCGAGATGCCCAAGAGCCAGGACGCCCATCCGCTGGCCTGTGCCAGAGCCTGATGCAGCGTCGTACGTGCGAGGTCCGTGGCACTTCCGGAAGCAGCTGTGGAGGGCGCCATGATCACCGCGCACAGCAGCACCAATGCCGCACCGATACCGATGCCGGACCAGGCCCTGCGTGACAACAATGGCTGCGAGGGCTCAGGTCGTAGCAAGGGCGTGACCGCCACCTGCGCCATGATCCGCTCGGTAAGGTCCACGGCCGGCCTGGAATGGCCTGCTGCCTTGAAGAGGTGGCGCAGCTCGTCGTCAGTGCCGTTCATCTGCGAAGAGGTGTTGGTCCAGTTCGTGCCCAAAGGTGGCCTGCATGACGCGCATCAGCTCCTTACGGGCACGATGCAGACGCACTTTCACATTGGACGCGCCCAGTCCCGTGATGGTTACGATCTCTGCCACGCTCAGTTCCTCCAGATAGAAGAAGCTCAGGATCGATGCGTCCTCCGTGCCGAGCTGTGCCAGGCCGTGCTCCAGCATCACACTGAGCTCGGTGCGTTCATGTTCCACTGCAGTGGCAGGATGATGGGCCAGGTCATCCACCGATCGCTCATCGGGCCTTCGCTTGCGACCCTGACTAATGGCGGTGCGGTAGGCAATGCTGTACAGCCAGGTGCTGAACTTGGCACTGCCACCATAGCTGCCCAAGTGCTGGTAGGCCTTCACAAAGCTGTCCTGCGTGGCCTCCTCGGCATCCTGTGTATTGCGCAGCACCCGTAAGCACACGGTGTACACCATGTGCTCGTAGGTGCGCACCAGCTCGGCATAGGCGCGGCCATCTCCGGCAAGGATGCGTTGTATGAGCGAAAGGTGCTCCACGGGTGCAGTGTGCGATGGGACGCTTCGGATGGACCTTCAGGTTACAAATGGAAGGTCTCATGCGGCGATCGCCAAGGGCTTCCGGACGACCGGTGCTGAACAAGGATGGGCGCGCTGGATGGCTGGTACCGATGGATCGTAACCGCCGATCGCGGACCTGCGTCAGATGATCGAACGCCCCCTGATCAGGACGCTTCCCACACCAACGAACACACCTCAAATCATGGACATCACCGGCGCAATAGCCCTCATCTTCTTCTTCTCCACGGTCTTCGGCCTGTTCTACCTCCACTTCACCACCCGTCACCGCGAGCGGATGAACCTGATCGATAAAGGCCTCGCTCCAGGCCTGCACCGCCCCATGTCGGACCACCTCGCCACCTTGAAGAACGGGCTCTTGCTCATCGGGCTTGGTCTTGGTTGTGCGGCGGGCCATCTCTTCCATACCACTGCGTTGCCGCCCGATAGCGAGAACCCTTTGCCCTACTTCGTAGGCATGGCCATATTCGGCGGGCTCGCGTTGGTGCTGTTCTATGCCTTCTTCGGCCGCAAGCAGCACGACTGAACACATCGGTACTGCGTGCAGGGGTCGGTCCACTAGGGGTCGGCCCCTGCTGCTTGTTGGCATCACAACGGATCCTACTTTCGTGCCGCCATCCATCCACATGCGGCGCGCCTTCACCCTGTTCTTCCGCTGGACCGGAGCCGCTGCGTTCTGGTTCATCGTTGTTACGGCGCTCTGGGCTGCGCTGCTCGGCGTGGTGGATGCTCCCGTCACCTGGCATATGGCTGCACAAGCGCGTGAGCAGGATGGCGTTCAGCGAACCATCGTTCCGCTTGAACGGATCGCGCGCCAACTACCGCTGGCGGTGATGGCATCTGAAGATCAACGCTTCCTCTTCCATCATGGGTTCTCTTGGGAGGCCATGCGCAAAGCCCTGGAGCGCAACAAAAAGGCACGGCGGATCCGCGGGGGAAGTACGATCAGTCAGCAAACGGCTAAGAACGTGTTCCTGTGGCATGGCCGCACCTATTTGCGGAAAGGACTTGAAGCCTGGTTCACCGTGCTCATTGAAGTGCTCTGGACCAAGGAGCGCATCCTGGAGGTCTACCTCAATGTGGCTGAAATGGGCAAAGGCGTGTTTGGTGCGGAAGCGGCCGCGCAACACTGTTTCGGTCGCACAGCCGTGCAGCTCACAGCGCCACAGGCGGCCCTCATCACCGCCACGCTGCCCGCACCACGCAAATACAACTGCAGCAGACCCTCGGGTTACGTCAGCGGCCGTCAGCAATGGGTGCTCCGTCAGATGCGCAACATCGGCGATGTGCTCGATCCCGAGGTGCGTGCGAAGCGCCGCTTGAAGATCGAAGAAGAGGAGGCGCGTAAGGAAGCGCGCCAAGCCCGTCGGCGAAAGAAGGCTTAGTTCCCCTTGGAATACTCCACCTGTGTGGGGTAGGCGAATTCCAGCCCCGCCGCGGCGAAGCGCTTCATCAGGTCGAGGTGGATCAGGCTGCGCGTGGTGAAGATATCGGCCTCTTTACGGATGAAGTAGATGAACAGCACGTTCAACGAAAAATCCTTGAACGCGGTGAAGCTCACCACCCGCTCGGGCATCAGTACATCCGCGTGGTCGTCCACCAACTGGTGCAGGATGGCCAGCGCCTCTTCCATCTTCTCCGTCGGCGTCTCGTAGATCAGTCCCAGCTCGTGCCGCACGCGGAAAGCGGCCTGGTGCGATACGTTCTCCAGCACACTGTCGGTGAACTTGAAGTTGGGTACCACCACCACCGGTCCTTCCAGGGTGCGGATGCGCGTGCTGCGGATACCCACCTCTTCCACCATGCCATCGTAGCCTGCAATGCGGATGCGGTCGCCTACCATGAACGGCTTGTCCGTGAACACCGTCACACCACCGAAGATATTGGCCACCGTATCCTTCGCAGCCATGGCCAGGGCCAGGCCACCGATGCCGATGCCCGCCAGGCCAGGGCCAGGCCACCGATGCCGATGCCCGCCAACAGCGCGCCCACGTTGTAGCCTGCATTGTTCAACGCCACCACCAAGCCCAGGCCCCATACCAGGAATTTCATCGCACTGCGCACCACCGGCACCAGCTCGCTCGATACCATGACGGTCTCCTCACGCCGCGCACGGGGGATGAGGAACTCTTCCACCAAGGCATCCACCAAACGCGCAAGCAGCCAGGTCATGGCCAGAACAGTTGCCACCTTGATGATGCGCTCGATCCACAGGTCCAGCCTGTCCGGCAGCTCCAACTGAAGGAAGGCGAGGTACACACCGATCAGCGTTACGATGGCCACCAGCGGCCCACGCAACGCGGTGATGAGGATATCATCAAGCCGTGTGCTCGTGCGGCTGGCCAGACGACGGAGGGCTACAGTGGCG
>JALOLX010000160.1 GCA_025455765.1 Flavobacteriales bacterium
GCCGGTGTTGCGCGTCAGCTTGCCGAGCAGGGTGCTGCTGGCGAAGAACACAAGGAGGGGAACGATCCACGGCGGTCCTTGGGTCCATACCACCGCGCAGCCGAGCAGGGCCGCACTGACCGCACCACCCAGCGTAAGCCAGCCCTTGTGCACACTCAGCCACGCGAAGCCGACCGCCACAGCGGCAGCGATCCATGCTGAACCCAGTTGTTCCAGTGCTTCACCGTACGCCAGGGAGACCAGCAGCGATGCTGCACCAGCGGGGATCCACACGTTGTCCCAGCCTGCGGAACCGAGCGCTTCCGCCGCAGCAAGCAGTGCGCTCAACAGCAATGCCGCTGCAACCACGTAGGTCAAGGGCCAGGCGTTGAGCGGCGAGGGCCACAGGACCAGGATGGCCGTGGTGGTGAAGGTGAAGGCTGCACTGCCGACAAGGCTCTTGCGATCGCTGGTGAGGTGGAAGGAGGGACTTCGTAACAGAATACCGAAGACCGCCGCCGCCGCGTCGCTCAGCGCAAGGATGAGCATGGGCACGGTGATCAACCACCGGTGATCGGGGGTAGGGAAGAGCCAGAGCAGCGCGAGGTAAGGAATGGGAAAGAGGGCGATGCCCCAGCCTGGTCGGCCGCTCGCTTCGCGGAAGAACCGTCCGCTACCAACAGCGATCAGCAGCAGCACCTCGGCCCCGAGCACCACAAGCGCCAGCAGGGTGATGTCCTCCAGAAGCATGGGGGCGATGGCGCAGGCTCCCACGGCCCCGACGTGCAACACCTTGCGGCTCAGCCACTGGGGCCAACGTGCCGTGCGGTCCAGCCGGTCCATGGCCAGGGTGAGCAAGCCAACGGCCGCACCGAGAACAGCAAGGATGGTCGTATCGTTGTACATCGACACGCCGAAGTAACGCATCATGGCCCACTGGATCGAACTGGAGGATCTGCCGGGATTCCCGCCGCTGCTGCGCCGCATGCAGGTGGAGTTCATCGGTTGGCTGGTGGAGCGGTTCGGGGTGTACCGCCCAGTAGTGCCGCATATCGCAGCGGCCCTGCAGCAAGTGCGGAGCGAGGAGCTCACTGATCTTGGCTCCGGACAGGGCGGACCGATCCGCTACCTCGCTGTTCAGCCTGCGCTTGCAGCGGTCCACTTCACCCTCACCGATCGCTATCCATCGCCCGGCACCGATCTGCCGCCACACGTGCGCTGGCATCCGGAGGCGGTGGATGCCCTGGCGGCACATGTTCCCGGTAAAGGTCCGGTGAGCCTCTTCAACACGTTCCATCACTTCACGCCAGACCAACAAGAGCGGCTTGTTCGTCAACAGGCGCATCGCGGGGTGTTGGTGCATGAAGTGCTGCAACCGAACTTCCTGGTATTCCTGAAGATCCTGTTCACCACCACGGTGGGGCAGGTGTTGTTGGCGCCCTTCGTGCGACCGTTCCGCTGGGAGCGGCTGCTCTTCACCTACGTGCTGCCGGTGAACCTGATCACCATTCCGTGGGATGGCTTGGTGAGCGTGCTCCGCACCGATCGCCCGGCCGCGCTGCTGGAGCGTGTGCGGGAGGCGGCCGGTCCATCGTTCGAGGTGCGTGGTGGTGTGGCCGGTCCGTGGTGGGCGCCGGTCACGTGGGTACATTGCCTGCCCGTTCGCCCATGATCCGCGCCCTCATCACCTTCTGGCAGTTCACCCGGCCGCACACCATCATCGGCAGTGCGCTCAGCGTAACGGCGCTCTACGTGCTGGTGCTGGCGCGACCGGATGCAGTGCCCGATCACCTCGGCGTGTGGTTGCCCAGTTTGATCGCGTCGCTGGCGTGCAACGTGTTCATCACCGGCCTCAACCAATGGAGCGATGTGGAGGTGGACCGCATCAACAAGCCGTGGTTGCCGATACCGGCGGGACGCTTGTCGCGGGCCGGAGCGCTGCGGATCGTACTGGTGTGCCTGGTACTGGCCTTGGCCATTGCGGCCCTGTTGTCGTGGTCGTTCTTCGGGTTGATCGCGTTGATCAGCTTCCTGGGCTGGGCGTATTCCATGCCGCCGATCCAGCTGAAGCGTCACCACTTCGGTGCGGCGCTGGTGATCACGGTGGTGCGCGGCATCCTGGTGAACCTCGGCTTCTACAGCCACTACCGCGCAATGCTATCCAGTGGTCCCGGCTTCGATCCGGTGATCGGACCGCTCACGGCTTTTGTGGCCTTGTTCAGCATCGGCATCGCGTGGTTCAAGGACATCCCGGACACCCGTGGTGATGCGGAGTTCCGCTTCGGTACGTTGGCGGTACGCATGGGGCGGTCCACGGCGCTCTTGCTCGGTGCGGTGGTGGTCGGCTTCGCCTACCTCTCGGTGCTGCTTCCCGCGTGGATCGGCCTGTTGCCACATGCGCTCTGGTACACGCTCACGTTCGGCATTCCGCTGGCGGTGTTCGTGCTGCTGGCGGTGCGGCTGGATGTGGACGAGGATGCCCAGGTGAAGCGCTTCTACCTGTTCTTCTGGGGGCTGTTCTTCCTGGCGTATGTGCTGTATCCGATGGGGGTGTGGTAATTGCGCAGAGCACTACGATAGGCGCTCCAAGGTGACGCTGGCATCCATGAGCGATCTCGTTCGACGAATGTTGCTCCAATGCTGTTGTTCGTTCCTTCCGCCTGCTGGAGCAAGACGTTGTTGAAGCAGCCGTCGATGGCATTGGATCAAGCGACTGCACCGGATCCGTGCTTCACCCCCGCGGTGGCACCTGCCGCGTAGGCAGCAACCACTTCGGGCACACGTTGCGCCACGCGCGGTCCAGCACATGGCGGAGGGTGCGTTCGCCTACCACGTTGAGGTGTACGTTGGTCCATCCGTGCTGCCCCCATTTGTTGGGCACCGGACTGAAGGCGTCGGGCTGCTCACTGCACCAGTCGGACTGCTGCTCGGGCGTGAGCTTGATGACCACGCGGTCCTCCAACACCCACCAGGTGCAGAAGATCTTCTTCTTTACGCTGAAGGCTGGTCTGCCGAAATGCTCCTGCTCCAGCGCACCTGGTAGTTCAAGGGCCAGGGGGCGTACCAATTGTGCGTCCATCGATCAAGTGTGTGTAGCGATGAGCATCAGGTCGGTAACGGTTGTGTTGCTGGCGTCGGTGTACGTGGCACGTTCGCCATGCGTCACACGCAGCCCGGCCTCCTTCAACATGGTCTTCAGCAAGGCTTCCGTATAGAACTGTTGGTGGATGGCCTCATACTTCCCCGAGCTGGAGGCTCTCGGTCCGCTCTTCGCCGGATCATCCTCCATGGTGCTGAGGTAGAGCACTCCTCTTGGCGCGAGCAGCCGCTTCGCGGCGTGGAAGAGTTGCGCAGTGTCAGCAACGGACAAGTAGGGGAGGAGGAAGCCGCACACTACGCCACTATATGGGCCCTTCAGTTGGTCGATCGAGCGCGCATCGCCTTGTTGGAATTCCGCTTCAGGGCAGAGCTGGCGCGCATGGTCCACCATGGCAGGAGCCAGGTCGATACCCCGAATGTGCAGATCAGGACGCCAATCGAGCAGGTAGCGCGTGATGTTGCCCGGCCCGCAGCCCACCTCCAATACCGGTGCATCCTGCGGCAACGAGGACATGAACACATCCAGCGCGGCTTGGTACCGCGATATGTCCATGAAGGCACGCACATAGTCGTCCACTGCGCTGTGGAAGAGGCGCTGTACCCGCTCGTGGTGATCGGACGGCGGAGCGTTCATGCAGGACGACCACTGAACTTCCAACCCAGCCAGGCCATGGGAATGTAGGCCACCAATAGGTCCAGGGCGATGAACCAGGTCGGAGCCGGTATCAAGAACGCGGCAGCGATGCCACCGAGCAGGTGCACGAAGCCCACCACCAAGGCCATGGTGCGGTGGCTGTGTCCGGCGAGCAACGCGGCAAGGCCTGCACCGACCAGGGAAGCCAGTGCATGGGCCGCGAAGGGGTTCAGCAAGTGACGTGCGCCAAGGAGTGCGTAGGTGCTCATTACGTTCGGGTCGAAGCCGGCGGGTCCCGGGTTCAGCTTCATCATGGCGCTGAGCAGCGAGCCGTTCGTGAAGAGGCATGCCACTACGCCAGCCACCACGGCCAGGATATTGCGTAAGATGGGGTTCATGTTCAGATGTGTGTTGAAGGGACTTCAGCGCCGAGGCCCGATCCACACCACGCGGTCGTCCTCGATGCGCACCAGTCGTTGCTTGTACAGGTTGCCGATGGCCTGTTTGAAGGCCTTCTTGCTCATGCCGAACGCATCAAGGATCTCCTCCGGTGCGCTGCGGTCCGAGAAGGGAATGAAGCCCTGCCGACGCAGCCGCTCTTCCAACCGGCCACTGTGGTCCACCACGGCGCTGCGGTAGCCGATGGGCTGCAGCACGATGTCGAGCTTGTTGTCAGGCCGGATGCGGCGCACCCAGCCTTCCACGCGGTCGCCCACATCCACCGGACGGAACACATCGCTGGCATGCACCAACCCCTGATGCCGATCGTCCACGATCACGGACAGTCCCAACGGGCTGCGCGCGAACACCAAGAGGTCCACCTTGTCGCCCTCTTCCACCCGCAGCACGCGGTTATCCAGGTGGTCCTCCACCCGACTGGTACCCACGAGCGCTCCTGATATGCGGTCGGCGACCACCGTTATGGTGTACCATCGACCGCGTTCCAACGGGGCGTGCTGCTCCTCTTCCGGAATGCGTAGCAGAGGCTCCACGCCATGATCCACCAAGGCATCGGGGCCATCGAAGTCCACCACGCG
>JALOLX010000161.1 GCA_025455765.1 Flavobacteriales bacterium
CACAGGGCTCCACCGTTCCTGGAGCGGTAACCCTTCCCACCGCAGCTGCGTACACCCCGTATGCGCTCCCGCCTGCACCCGTTCACGACCATCGCCCTCCTGCTCGTTCTGTGTGCGTTGATCGTGTGGGGGCTGGGACATGTGCTCGTGGCCGCGATCCTCTTGGTGCTGGCTTACGGAGCAGTGGCACTGGAGTTCAAAAGCCATACCAGCCACCTGCAATTCGGAAGCATGGTGCTCATCGCCACCGTGCTGGGCACCGTGTTGGATGCGTACGCCGGACAATGGCCGCTGCTGACCCTGTCGCTGGTGTTGGCGGCGCTTGCCACGGTGGCCCGGCAGGCCTTCATGCAACAGTTCACCTACGTGAACCTGCTGTGGCTGGATACCGGCATGGCCGTGCTGTCGGCAGGACTTTTCGGATGGGTGGTCAGTACGACCGGGGTCGACTGGTTGGTCGTGCTCCCGCCCGTGTTCCCCATCGGCGCGGCGCTCTTCCTCACCCTCACCTATGCGTTCGATGCCATGCGGATGAAGTCCCGTACCCGCTTCGGATATCGCGTGAAGGTGGGCGATCTGGCACCCGACTTCGAGCTGCCCGACCAGAACGGCACCCCTGTGCGCTTATCCGATCACCGAGGGCGGCACCCCGTGCTGTTGATCTTCGTGCGCGGCGACTGGTGTCCGGGTTGTCACATGATGCTGCGGACCTACGAGCGCAACCGTTCCAAGTTCATGGAGCGCGGTATCCATGTGCTCGCCGTAGGCCCGGACAACATCGAAGTGAACCGTTCCATGGTGGAACGCATTGGGGTGAACTACCGCATGCTCAGTGATGATGCACAGCAGGCGAGCGGCATGTACGGAGTGGTGTACAACAATCCCATGCTCGAGGCCAGTGTGGACTATGCTGAAGGGATCCCGTTGCCGGCATCGTTCCTGCTGGATGCTGACGGCGTGGTGCGCTACGTCTCCAGGCCCGAGCGTGTGGGTGAGTTCCTGGATCCCTCACTGATCTTCGGTGTGCTCGACGAGCTGCCCACCACGACCCAACTGGCATGGAGCTGATCACGGCACTGGCGTACGCGAGCGTTCTTGCAGCCTTGCTTGCCGTATCAGGAGGGCTGGCGTATGCCTACAACCGGTTGCGACGCGAACATCAACGCGACAGCATCGAGCATGCAGCCCTCTTGGAGGTGCTTGAAGGAAGCAACGATGCGCTGTTCGTGCTCAACTTCGTGAACGGCCGCATCTACCGGGCGAACCGACAAGCATGTGAGCTGCTCGGCTATTCGCTTGAGGAGCTGTTGAAGCGCACCGTCTTCGACCTGCATCCACAGGAATTGCTGCAGCTTAGCGCAACACGCATGGCCGATGCCTGGGAGCAGAACGGGCTCATCTTCTCGGACATTCCCATGCGGCGTGCGGATGGGACCGTGGTACCTGTGGAATGCAGTACCAAGGTGACCAGCTATCAGGGCCATCCGGCCATCATCCTGTTCGCCCGCGACATCACCGAGCGACTGGCCTTGGAACAGCGCTTGGCGGATCAGAACGCGGTGGTGAAGCGACAGAACGAGGATCTGATCAGCAGTATCCGGTATGCGCAGCGGATCCAACGGGCGGTGCTGCCGGAGCCAGCGCGACTGGAGGAGCTGTTCCCGCAGTCGTTCGTGATGCATCGGCCACGCGATATCGTCAGCGGTGACATGGCCTGGTTCGGTGAACGCAATGGTCTGGTGTGGGTGATCGCTGCGGACTGCACGGGCCACGGTGTACCGGGCGCCTTGTTGACCCTGATCGGAGCATCCATCTTTCAGGAACAGGTGCATGAACGCCAGGTCGCCACGCCTGGTGAACTGCTCGATGGGGCGCGCCAGACCATGGCAGATATGTTGCTCGGCGATGACGAAGAGGAACGCGCGCTCGACGGGATGAACGCGGCCGTGCTCTGCTTCGATCGTGATCGCAACACCCTGCTATATGCCGGTGCGTTCGGCCCGCTGTACCTGCTGCGCGATGGCATCGTTCACGAATTCAAAGGTGACCGTATGCCCGTTGGCCACATGGACCAGGGGGTCCGTCCCTTCACCACCGAACGGATCGAACTGAAGACCGGTGATCGCGCGTTCATCTTCTCCGATGGCCTTGCGGATCAGTTCGGAGGGCCGGCTGGCAAGCGCTTGAAGAGCGCAGGGTTCAAGCAGTGGCTGTGTGCCAGTGCCCATCTATCCATGGAAGAGCAGGGACAATACCTGTCCGATCACTTCCGGCTGTGGAAGGGAACAGAGGCCCAGATCGATGATGTGCTGGTGATCGGGGTGGAGATCGATCAGCGTGCCTGAGCATCACCGACGATCTTGAGCATGGTGACCGGATCAGTTGGTGCCACCCAGTGCCACGGGTCGCCACGCCGCAACCAGGTGAGCTGGCGCTTGGCATAATTGCGGCTGTGTTGCTTGATCAACGCGATGGTCGTGGCCCGGTCCATGGTGCCATCGAAGTGCCGGAAGAACTCGGCATAGCCCACGGTCAGCAAGGCGTTCAGGTGCCTGTAGGGTGTCAACGACCGCACTTCATCCTCCAGTCCTTCCGCGATCATGCGGTCCACACGGGCATCGATGCGGTGGTAGAGCGTGGCGCGGTCGAGGTCCATGGCCACACGCAGGATGCGGATGTCCGTGCGGTCCTGCGGTGTGCTGCGCTGCTCGCTGTAAGGGCGGCCGGTGATGATGCAGATCTCCAGTGCACGGATCACGCGGTGGGGATTGGCCCGGTCAATGCGTGCGTGTGTGGCCGGGTCGCGTCGTTCGAGCTCGGTTACCAGCGCGGCCAGCCCTTCGCTTCGGAAGCGCTCCTGCAACCGCGTACGCACCTTGCTGTCGCCTGCGGGAAGCGCATCAAGCCCCTTCACCAAAGCGTCGATGTAGAGGCCACTACCGCCCACCAATAGAGCTGTGCCGCGCCGCTGAAGGATGTCGTGAAGCACGGGCTCAGCGGCGCGCGCGAACTGGCCTGCGCTCCAGGTCTCCTCCAGGTCCAAGTGCCCCAGGAAGTGGTGGGGCACACCACCCAGCTCAGCCGCTGAGGGGCGCGCCGTGCCGATGCGCATGGCGTGGTAGAACTGCCGTGAATCCGCACTGATGACCTCGGTGCCCAGCGCTTGGGCAAGCTGCACGGCCGCAGCGGTCTTGCCCGATGCCGTGGGACCGCCGACGACGATCAGCAGGGGGCGGGTGGGGGCGTGGTCCCGGTCGTTCACCGATCAGCGGTAGTCGTCGCCCAGGTCATCGATGCTGCCATGCCCGAACTCATCGTGCTCGCCTTCATCGCCGAAGCCGAACTCGTCGTCCTCTTCGTACTGCTGCTCTTCCGCATCGAGGGCGTAGGGGTCCTCGTCGATGATGCCCGCAGTGAGGTCGTCCTCACGACTATGCTCGCCGGGGGCCTCGTTCATGCTCAGCACCACCCGCGGGTAGGTGACCCCTGGCGCGGGATCGCCGGCCTGAATGAGCTCCACCATGAACATCCACATGTGCAGGAAGTCGTAGGCATAGACAAAGCGCTGGCTGGTGCTGCGGATGTGATCGCTGATGTACACTTCGTTCATCAACGCGGGCACTTCGCCTTCCTCGGAGAAGCCCAGGTCGGCCAGGGGGATCTCCGGGCCCTTGTCCCACGCTTCATCGCTCACGTAGAAGCTCGCCATCTCCTGGCCGATGAACCCGAAGGCCTCTTTGATGGCGTTGTGCAGGTCCAGGAAGGTCTGTTCACTGCCGATCTCGATGTCGCGGAAAGCTTCGCTCTCGTGGTCGATAAGGACACGGAAACGGTAGATGCGCATGGTGGTGTCTGGAACGCTGGTGAGCCGGGAGAAGGCCCGTTCAACGGGTCAGCGAAGCTACGGGTTGCCAGCGGATGCCGGGTGCGGACCAGGACCCTGTGGGCCAGGATCCACTGTGACGACGGCTTTCAGGCCCAAGCGCTCGCCGGCCTCCAACATCGATCCCCAGGCCTGCGACCGTTCGTTCTGGATGTGCCCGTCGAGGATGGCATCCTTGATCACGGTCTTGATGTCGCCGATGACCTTGCTGGGCGTGATGTTGAAGGCGCACATGATGTCCTCACCGGTGATGGGCGGCTGGAAATTGCGCACGCGGTCCTTCTCCTCCACGTCCTTCAGCTTCCGCATCACCACCTCATAGTTGCGGAGGTAGCGGTCCTTCTTCTTCTCGTTCTTGCTGGTGATGTCCGCACGGCACAGGATCATCAGCGCGTCGATGTCATCGCCCGCATCGAAGAGCAGCCTGCGGATGGCACTGTCGGTGACTTCTTCCTTGGTAAGCGCGATGGGCCGCAAGTGCAGGGCCACCAGCTTCTGCACGAACTTCATCTGCTCGTCCAATGGGAGCTTCAGGCGGCGGAAGATGCCGGGTACCATGCGTGCGCCCTTGTCCTCGTGCCCGTGGAAGGTCCAGCCATGCCCTTGCTCGAATCGCTTCGTCTTTGGCTTGGCGATGTCGTGCAGGATCGCGGCCCAACGCAACCACAGGTCCTTGCTGTGGGCACAGACGTTGTCAAGCACCTGCAGGGTGTGGTAGAAGTTGTCCTTGTGACCAATGCCGTAGCGCTCCTCCGCACCGGCAAGCTCCAGGAACTCCGGGAAGAACTCCTGCATCAACCCGGTGTCGCGGAGCAGAATGAAGCCGATGCTGGGCTTGTCCGTCAGGATGATCTTGTTCAGCTC
>JALOLX010000162.1 GCA_025455765.1 Flavobacteriales bacterium
CGCTGAACGCGGACGCCGTATTGGGCGAGAATGCTCTTTCCTTGGTACTCGTGCAGGTTCATCTCGGAGGGCGGTTCGTTGTGGGTGCGAAAGTAGTGGTTAGTGGACAGTGGACAGTGGACAGTGGGACAGTGGACAGTGGACAGTGGACAGTGGACAGTGGGACAGTGGACAGTGGGACAGTGGACAGTGGACAGTGGGACAGTGGACAGTGGATCACAGCTGGTTGGGTACCTTTATGTAGAGGGCTTCGAACCAACTGGCTATGAGCAGAAGCGTAGTAAAGCCGGGGAGATGTCCATATCTTCTTGTGGTCGGGTTCATGTAGCTGTAGAGTAGGCGGCCGATCTCTTGAGAGAGCTCGAAGGCTTTGTCGCAGTCGGTGGTGTCCATGTATTGCATGCGTTTGGCGTGGTGGAGCATGGAGCGCACCTCGTTGCAGGAGCCTTTGGCAATGACCAGGTAGCGGTTGCGATCGGCTGCAGTGGGGCGTCCATGGCCTTCAGCAATGTTGTTCATGATGGACAAGGAGGCGCGCAACAATTGGTCCTTGAACCAGAAGCGCTTGCTTTCCCCGAAGTGTGTTTCAAGCAAAGCCAGGAGATCACCGGCGCGTTGCCATGCAGTGGACTGTTCGAATGTGGATGTCATGTTTACTGGATAGGACCTGTAAGGTAGCTGTCGGTCCGTGAATTGCGAACGCCATTTATTGTATCACGCGGTTCTCCATTCGACGTATCGATCGACCTCGGCGCCAACAGCTCGGAGGCATGTGTTGCATGGGCTTTGTTCGCTTCCTTTGTGCGGATGATCGAGGTACATGGTATTCGCAAGCGGTATGGGACCTTGGAGGTGCTGAAGGGTGTGGACCTCAGCGTGGCCAAGGGTGAGGTGGTGAGCATCGTGGGCGCCAGCGGTGCGGGCAAGACCACGTTGTTGCAGATCCTGGGGACCTTGGAGAAGGCCGATAGTGGCACGCTGGCGATCAACGGCGAGGAAGTGACCAAGCTGGGCAGCAAGGCCCTGAGCGCTTTCCGGAACCGGCACATCGGCTTCGTGTTCCAGTTCCACCATCTGTTGCCGGAGTTCACCGCGTTGGAGAACGTGATGATGCCGGGGCTGATCGCCGGGCGCAGCATGAACGAATGTGCTCCACGGGCGGAGGAACTGCTCACCCGCTTGAACGTGATCGGCAGGAAAGAGCACAAGCCCAACCAGCTGAGCGGTGGCGAGCAACAGCGGGTGGCGGTGGCCAGGGCGCTCTTCAACAGCCCGAGCGTGGTGCTGGCTGATGAACCCAGCGGCAACTTGGATTCGGCGCACGCCAAGGAACTGCACCAGTTGTTCTTCGACCTGCGGAAGGAGCTGGGTCAGACCTTCGTGATCGTGACGCACAACGAGGAGTTGGCGGAGATGGCGGATCGGCGGTTGGTGATGCGGGATGGGGTGATCTGAATGCTGATCAGATGATCGGAAGATCAGAGGATCAGAGAATGGAATGCGCGCTACCCGAAGCGTCCTGATCATTGGCCCGATAGTTGCCTTTAGCGCGTGCCGATCTCCGAACTTCGTTGCATGCGCCTAGCTGTTTTCTTTCTCGCACTGCTTTGTGCGGTCCTGGGCCTGCATGGGCAGGAAATGAAGCTCCCCACGTGGATGCTGAACGCGATGACCCGCGAACGTTCCGCTGCGGAGGACAGCTTGATGGACGCCAGGATCTACGCAGCATTCGGGGTCGATAAGGTGAAGCCGAACACGTTCATCGGATCGTGCAGCATGACCGTGGAGTTGCCCGGAGAGGATGCCCCGCTCCAGATCATGGTAGAACACTGGTCCGACACGCTGAAGGCAGTGGTCCGTCTCATCATGCCCGAGGAAATCGGAACGCTCATTTATCTGGTAGATCTGAAGGCGAACACCGCGATCGTGGCTTCGGAAGGAAATGGCCTGAAGGAAGCCGTGATCTACGACCTGCAGGACCTGTTGCTGCTGAACGGCATCGCGCTGCAGAACGCCGAGAAGCTCGTACCCGTTCGTGGGCAGCGAAAGGAACGGATCGCCGGTCGCGTGTGCACCGAGCACACAGCGCAATGGGACAACGAAGAGGTACGCCTGTGGCTCTCCGACGTTCATGCTTCGCCCTTCGTGGACGCAAGCCATTGGCTACCCGCCACCGTGTTCTCATTTTATATACTGCCCTCCATGCACGGTGAGCTGATGCCCCTTCGCTGGACCTGCGGCCCGTTGAGCTACGAGGTCACCACCCTCCAGCTCGGCCGTGTGACACCCCCTTCGTTCGACCTGGCATCCTTTTCGGTGAAGGACGAACGCAAGCGCAAAGGCGCCGGGTCCGCGAGCACCTCACCAGTCCCCAGATCGAAGACCAAGATCCCTGAACCGGCGTACTACCGCGCCTTGCGCGAACGGACCCGGAACGCCTTCCAAGGCAGCGTTCGGTGGAAGTGGAATGACGCGCCCAACGAGAACCTTTCCCATATAAAGACCAGCTACAGCTACACCCTGGTCTCCACACCGGACAGCCTACTGATGCTGACAGAATGCAACACTCTGCCCGTATCGAGTGCCGCGGTCTGTCAGCTCAGCAACCATACGGTCACGCTCTACAATGACCGAGGGCCAACGGAAACTCACACCTACACCCCCTATGTGGTGGACAAGGTCCCGTTCGATGCACCCGTGCCACAGCCGACCGGCCGCACGGAACAGCGGCAGGTGGCCCTGCCACTGCCTGCCGGCGCCAAGCGCGTGGATGAAGGACGACCGAGCGCGACCGTTACGCTCACCGCGCACGAGTACCGCAGTGTCACGGTTGAAGGCGACATGCTTATCGCCTGGATCGTTCCGGAGATCCCCTCGCCCTTCCACGACCTCTATGCCTCAGGCAATATTTACACCAATTTCGGCTCATGGTGGATGGGCGTGCTGCCGGTCGATGGACTCCCCTTGCGCATCCAACGCATCGGCAGTAAGGGCTCAAGCGAATTCTCCGTGATCGAACTGGGCATGGGACCGGTGGGCCATCTGCTGGATGCCTTCGCGCGTGACACCCTCGATGCGGACCTGGGGCAGGCGATACCGGACAGACCTGCGATCTACGAGGAGGCGGTGCGGCGCAAGGAGAACCGTTTCACCGGACATGTGCACATGGTTCAGGAGTTCCATCCGGACACCTTGGTGGAGGCTCGCGACGGGGTTCATTGGGACTGGTATGCTACGGAAGAAAGGATGCTCCTGGTGGAGAAAAGCGAATGGATGCGCCGGGCCTGGACCATTGATCGCCGAACGCATCAAGTGGTTGAATACGCTTTGAAGGGGGACGAGGTGATCCAGCGTCCTCCACTGAATGGTCGCCCGTACCCGGTCAATTACCGGGCCACCGATACCCTGGTCGCCTTGGGAAGGGACACCATCATGCTCGGCCTGCCGTGTGCGCTGTACCGGGATCCCGCCAGCGGCGCGCGCTTGGTAGTGGCCACCGATATACCCTCCCCTTTGCACGACCTGTACGGCTTCGACACGCGCTACCTGAAGCTTGGATTTATCGACACAGACTGGCTGCAACCGGTGGAAGGCATCGTGCTCCACGTCTCGCCGTCGACATGGTATGAACAATGGTATAAACAGGTGCTCGAAGTGGACCGATCGCCTGTGGATGAACGCGTGTTCACCATTACGAAGGACACCTGGCGGCCGTGAAGCGATGGTGCTGCGCAGCCATCGGAACGTTGATCAAAAGTCGTTCACCGGTTGGATGGATCGGGTTTTCGACCACTCCCTCACCGACCTTCGCCCCATGCGCCTGTTACTCTGCCTGCTGACCTGTGCGGCTTCCCTTATCGCGACCGCGGGCCGCAACGACATCAAGGCCGACCTGAACACCGTGCCGCCGTGGATGGTGAAGCCCCTGACCGGGTACGTACACACCAAGCCCTTCAAGCCGAAAGGAACTCCACTGCCTAACAATCGGTTCATCGGGCAATGGACGGTGGCCATGAGCGACGGTGGGCGTATGGACTATTGGGGCGATGCGCACCGCTTCGTGATCCGTTCGTTCGAAGCGAACGGCACCCTGGAGAACGTGATCCTGGTGGACCTTTCGTCGAACACCCGCCTGAAGATCAACCTGTGGAAGGAAGTACCTGACGCCAAGGTGGAGGACCTGTGGTTGCCGCATGCATCCTATGGTAGTGAACGGTGGAGCGATACGCTCGTAGCCACCGGTAACACGGCCGTGCTCATGAAGCACGCCTGTGCCGAGCATATGGGCACCAACCGCAACCAGGACACCACCTGGTATTGGCGCACAGATGCCTACCCAGACCTGTTCGCCGATCTGCATGTCTGGGGCAAATTGCTCAGGCACCTGGGAGCGACCACCTACCTGAGCACGTTGGCCAGCAGCACCTCGGGCAACTCGCTCAAAGCCGAATGGCCCGCGCGCTCCGCCGGTCAGCCGCGCGAGGCTGTGCAATTCACGTCCGTTCAGCCGGGGGCCTTCCCGATGCCAGCGCTGAACGTCAGGTTCGACCACCTTGTTGAAGGGCGCCTGGAGCCGCTGAACAACGCACACATGGGGCCGCTACCGGCGTGGATCCGCTCGGCGATCACCGATCTGCCCCCCAACGCCGATGCGGTCATGCGCACGCCGCCGCCCATGCAGCGCAACATGGCGGACAACGTCTTCATCGGTACGTTCAATGCCGAAACCCGTGAACGCAGGACACCACCCACTACCTGACGCGTTACACCTATTGGGCGGACGAACGCCGCGCCGTGCTGGTGAAGGATGCCACTGAAGACTTCGGCCATGATGGGGTGGTCACCTACATCGTGGATCTGGACGCTGACGTGGCCGTGGTGATGCAGGACAACGGCTCTTCGCTGCCGAAGCTCTACATCACCGACCTGGAAGAGGCAGGCCTGGAAGAGTTCGGGCGGGGTGTGGAGGTGGTGTTCAAGGCCACTGGGGAACGCGAGCAGATCCTTGGAAAGAGCTGCGAACTGCACGTGTCCGAAAAGCGGTACTTCAGCCACTATTGGTTCTCCGATGTGCCGGTGAACCCCGCCTTTGATATGGCGCGTTGGCTGCGGGAAGGACCGCACCAGCAGTTCAAGGACATCGTGATCTTCGGTGCGGCCGATAGACCCCTGCCGTTCCGGGTGATGCGCACCACCCTCACCGAGTACACCCCCGGCAGGGTGGCCCCGCCCAAGCTCGACTTCCGCGGTTGTCAGGTGCGCGACGAGCGGTGGCGTACGAAGGCGCGTGTGGAAGCGCAGGAGTCCTCCGATGGTCCGGCCGCGGGTAATGCAGCGGCGCCGCCCCAGCGTTTACACGACGTTCCGCCGAGCGCCCGCCCACGTACACCGAGCATGTTCGCCAAGGCGTTGAGCCAGAACAGGAACCTCTTCGTGGGGCACGCATCCTGGGCCTATGACCTGGCCACGCAGGTACCGTTGGGTAAGACCGATGGCAAGCCGACCGTGGTTCTTCAACAGAGGGTCGTCACCGTAAATGTGGACTACTGGAGCAACCCGGACAGCAGCTTGTTCGTGGTACACTACCCAGAAAGCGAAGGGGGTGGTGGCTACGCTGTATTGCTGGATCGCCGCCAAGGCACCAGGACCACCGCCGCGTTCCGGAACGGCGCCTTGAACCGCTATGAACCACAGAAGCTGGGGCCCGACGGCACCGGAGCTTCGCAGTATTGGCTGCCCGACACCCTGACCACCGCGCCACCCCGCACCCTTCTCGGGCACAGGTGCGTGCAACGGCTGTTCCGCATGGGTTGGCAAACCTCGCGCGTGGCCTGGGTGAGCAACGAGGTGCCCTCCATCATGCACGATGCCGTGAGCGCCAATGGCGGCTGGCACCACGACTTCGACGAACTGTTCGGGAGATATGCGTTCGTGGACCACGATGGCATGCCGATGGAGGTGAAGCGCACCTTCGGGCAGTCTCCGACCGTGACCTTCAAGGTGACCCTGCTGGCACCAGGGCCGGTGGATCCGAACGTGTTCAAGGTAACGACCGAGCATTGGAAGAGATGATCATAAGGAACGATGGGCATGTTGAACTTGGCTTCCATCGATCGGCAACGGCGCATATCGAAAGAAGCTGGGTAAACCGTTCGTGATCATGACGCACAACGAGGAGTTGGCGGAGATGGCGGACAGGCGGTTGGTGATGAAGGATGGGGTGATCTGAGGTCCGATCAGAGGATCAGAAGATCGAAGATCCACTGCCGGAGCCTATCGTGAATTAGCTTTGTGTCCATGGACTACCTCTTGGAAGTACCAAAGGAGAAGCAAGCCTTTCTGGAAGAACTGCTTCGCGGCTTTCCGTTCATCAAAGCGAAGAAGCTTTCGGCGGTCAAAGCTGAACGCATGCGCGACATGGTGGAGGCCGTGGAGGAGATCACCGCCATTGAGGCCGGCAAGCGAAAGCCGAGATCCATGAAAGCGTTGCTTCGTGAGCTTTGAGGTCGTTCCGCTGAAGCCGTTCGAGCGGCAGCTGAAGCGGCTGGTGGCC
>JALOLX010000163.1 GCA_025455765.1 Flavobacteriales bacterium
TCACCTCATCGTTACCGACCAAGGCTATTACAGCTTCGCGGACAACGGGATGCTCCACTGAACCATGACCAGACCACTGCGGATCCTGACCATCATCGGGGCACGGCCCCAGATCATCAAGGCTGCCGCGCTCAGCAGAGCCGTCTCCGGACCGTATGCAGGGCGCATTGATGAGACCCTGTTGCACACCGGCCAGCACTACGATCAAGGCATGAGCCAGGTGTTCCACGATGAGCTGGGCATTCCGGAGCCAGGTGTTCAGCTCGCTGTGGGCAGCGGAAGCCATGGCGACACCACCGCGCGCATGTTGCAAGGCATTGAGCAGGAACTGTTGCGTGGCGCGTATGACCTGGTCCTGATCTACGGTGATACCAACAGCACTGTGGCCGGTGCCCTGGCGGCCAGCAAGCTCCACATCCCCATCGCTCACGTGGAAGCGGGTCCGAAGAAGTGAACCGGATCATTGCGGACCATTGCAGCACCTGGCTGTTCTGCCCCACGCACACGGCTGTGGACAACCTGCGGCGTGAGGGCTTCAGCACCGATACGGCCCACGTGCCCACTGCCAACGCGCCGCATGTGGTGGCCTGTGGGGATGTGATGTACGACAACAGCCTGTTCTTCGCTGAGCTCGCAGAGCATCGCTCCACGCTCCTCGACGACCTTGCACTCAAGGGGCGTCCGTATGCCTTGATCACGGTGCATCGCGACCACAATACTGACGACCCGATGCGCTTGCGATCGCTGGTGCAGAGCTTTCTGGAGCTGCATAACAGCCGCGGCATTGCGCTGGTATGGCCGGTGCATCCCCGGGCCCGCAAGCAGCTGGAAGCCGCACTGCCTGCCGATGAGCTTAGGGCATTGCAACACACCGCCGGCATCCATCTACTGCCGCCAGTGGGCTTCCTGGACATGATCGCCCTGGAGCGGCATGCGGCACTGGTGCTCACCGATAGTGGTGGCGTACAGAAGGAGGCCTACTTCTTCGGTCGTCCATGCGTCATTCTACGCCCCACCACGGAGTGGGTGGAGCTGGTGGCCGGTGGGCAGGCCGTGCTCGCCGATACCGACCCCCAGCGTATCCTCGCCTCCGCGAACCACTACCTGGACCAGGGCATTCCCAGCGGTGAGCCATTGTTCGGCGATGGACACGCTGCCGAAGCCATCTGCGAACATCTGCTGCGCCACCAGTGATCCGCTCGCTCTACCTATATGGTCGTTATGCGTTGGGTGCTGGGCTGAACGTGCCCTTGCAGCGCCTCATACTGTCACACCAAAAGAGGGCACTTCCCACCGCTGTTCCCGAACCACGTTCGTCGCTCAACGCGGTGGTCGATCACTTGCTGCGCTGCCAGGAGGCCAGTGGAGACGCGGGCTTCGGCAGCTTCCACTTGGTGAGTGGATACGGCCGCACCTATCCGGAGACCACCGGCTACATCCTGCCCACCTTGCTTGCTGCTGCGCCGGTGTTGCAACGCCCTGAGCTGGTCGATCATGCGCTGCGTGCGGCTGAGCTGTTGCTGAAGATCCAGCTTCCTGCTGGGGGGTGGCAAGGTGGAAGGGTGGGAGAGGCCCGCGGTGAAGTGGTCTTCAACACCGCGCAGGTCATCCGCGGCATGCTGGCGGTGCATGCCCACACGGGGGATGCACGCTTCCTCGCTGCAGCACGTCGCGCGGGCGATCGCGTCTGCGCCGTGCAGGAGGCTGATGGGACCTGGGCGCGGCATAACTTCCTTGGTGTGGCCCGCGTCTACGACACCTATGTGGACGCCCCGCTGATGGCACTGTCGCAAGTGACCGGCGAGACGTCCTACCGCGAAGCCGCCTTGCGCAACCTGCGCTGGGTACTGGGTAGGCAGCAGGCCAACGGCTGGTTCGCTGATGCGGACAATACGATCAAGCATAACGATCGCCCCATCACACACACCATCGCCTACACCATTGATGGCTTGCTGGAATGTCATCTGCGTGGTGGTGGGGATGAACTGCTCCACGCTGCACGCCGGGCGGCAGACCCCTTGCGTGACCGCTTCCTTCGCGATGGCGTGCTGCAGGGCCGCTACGACAACACCTGGCGTGGTTCGGAGGCGGCCATCACCACGGGCTGCGCGCAGTTGAGCATTGTGTGGTGGCGACTATATGCCATCACGAACGAGGTGCGTTACAAGGAGGCCGCTGAAGGCATGGTGCAGTGGTTGATGCGGGTGCAGGCCTTGGGCATGCGCGGCCCGGAAGGCGGTCGCGGCGCGGTCACCGGATCATTCCCGCTATGGGGTCGGTACGAGAAGTTCGCCTGTCCCAACTGGGCGCAGAAGTACCTTGCCGATGCCTTGCTTTGTAGCATGGGTATCCTTCCAAGGCAGTGAACGTGTTGCATTCATCCACTGATCCTGTTGCGGTCTTCGATCGCGCTGTGGCCACTTGGCCCGAGCGGCCGGCGTTGGATATCGATGGAACGGTGTTCACCTATGCCCAGCTGGCAGTGCTCGCCGATGAAGTGGCGCAACGATGCGATGCCATGCTGCCTGACGGATCGCGTGTGGCACTGGTGGCTCAGCGCGATGTGGCCACCTATGCAGCGGTGCTCGGCATCCTCCGCAGTGGCCGGTCCTATGTGCCGCTCCACGCCGATCACCCAGCTGAACGCTGGCAACAGGCCATGGACCAAGCGCAGGTGGCGGCGGTCTTCGATGCGTCGTCAACCACGGCCTTGCAGCGCACGGCGGTGACCGCTCCGGCACAGGCAGTGGGCGAGGCGTACGTGATGTTCACCTCGGGCAGCACCGGCGGTCCCAAGGGCGTGCCGGTACTGCGTCGTCACGTAGCCGCCTACCTCGCCCATGCATTGGCACACTTCGGCATCACCGAACAAGACCGTTGCACCCAGCTGTTCAGCCTGGCGTTCGACCTGAGCGTACATGACCTGTTCGTGACCTGGGGCAGTGGGGCCTGTCTCTGTGTGTCGCGCGAACCTGCTGGCTTGCGGACGGCGGCCCATGTGCAACGGGCAGGCATCACCACCTGGTTCTCGGTGCCGTCGCTCATCGATCTGATGGCACGCATGCGGGCGCTCCCCGCGAACGGTCTGCTCACCATCCGCGCGAGCTTCTTCTGTGGTGAAGCCCTGCGGTGGGACCAGGTCCAGCGCTGGGCCTCCGCTGCGCCGAACAGCCGCATCACCAATCTCTACGGTCCCACCGAAGCCACCATCGCCCTCCTCGAACATCCGGTCGTTCCGCCCTACGCGACCGCGGGCATTGTACCCATCGGTCGTCCATTTCCGGGGAGCAATGCCCTGGTGCGTGGCGGAGCTGCGGAAGGTGAACTCTGCCTCGGTGGGCCGCAGGTAACGGAGGGATACCTCGGAACTACCAGTGCCCAAGCCAACTTTCTACGCGATGCGGATGGATCGGTCACCTACGCCACTGGCGACAGGGTACGTTGCGATGCATCGGGTGTGTACCACTTCCTGGGGCGCATGGACGATCAGGTGAAGGTGCAGGGCCATCGCGTGGAACCTGTGGAGGTGGATCATGCGTTGCAGCCCCTGTTGAAGGAGCGCACTTCGGTGACAGTGGCGGTGGAGCGCGATGGCGTGATGCGCCTGGTTACCTTTATCGACGGGCCCGCTGATGAAGTGGCGCTCCTGCACGCCTTGCGCCAACGGCTGCCATCGTACATGGTGCCCGAAGCGATCCGCGTGCTGGATGCGCTGCCCTTGAACCCGAACGGCAAGGTGGACAAGCGGGCCTTGAACGAACTGGCGCAGCATGGATAGGAACGAACTGAGAGCGGCGATGGTGCAGGTGCTGATGCCCCGTGCAGCGCGGCTGGGCATGCATGCTGATGAGCTGAACGACGAGCTTGACCTCCTGCGTTCCGGTCTGTTGGATTCGCTGGGCTTTGTGGACCTGGTGGTGGAGTTGGAGAAGCGCAGCGGACGCGAGGTGGACCTGATGGCCGCCATGGAACGCCCCGGCGGAAGCACTATGGGCGGACTGGTGGAACTCTTTACGCGCAGCGCATGATCGGAGCGTCCGTCCATATCGTTACCGATGGCCACGATCCCCTGCTCACACAGGTGCCATTGCTCTTCGAGGAGTTGCACGCTTCCATGGCCGCGCATGGCATGAACGCCGCTTTGGCGCCCAATGGAGCGCAGATCTGGCTGGAGGGTGCGCGGCGTGGCTTGGAACGCTTCGGTCGGCTTGTGCTGGCTGTGGAGCAGGGGCGTGTGGTCGGCTTCACATACGGCATGGTGAAGCTCGCTCCCGAGTACTTGGGCGGAGCGCCGTTGGGGCAGTGGACGCACCTCTATGTTTCGCCTGAGCATCGGCGCAGTGGCGTGGCGCGTGCCATCACCGAAGCGCTGCATGCCTGGTTCTCCGACAAGGGCGTCCTGGCCACCGAATGTGAAGTGGTGCACGGCAATCTCTTGTCCCAGGAGTTCGTGCGCTCGCTGGGATACGTGCCTGAACTCTTCCGCTTCCGTCGTCCGGCATGAGCGCGCTGCCACCGATCACCGAATGGCCGGCCGCGATCGGTATGGCACCGGGGTCGGTATGGATGGTGCAGGCCGATCTTACCCGCATCATCTGGGCCCTGCGCCGCGCACGCCATCAGCACGGACCGAACGACCTGCTCGAAGCGTTCATCCAAGCCATCGGTCCGGCAGGAACGCTGCTCGTGCCCACCTTCAACCACGACCTGCACGATGGTGAGTCCTTCGATGTGCGCCACACACCCACCATTACAGGCGCCCTTGGCGAAGCAGCGCGCATTCACCCGGCCTTCACGCGTACGGATCATCCGTTGCATTCAGTAGCGGTGGCCGGTGCCGGCAGGCGTGAATTGGCGGCGAGCACCGAACGTTCGAGCTTCGGGCCTGCATCACCCTTCGCCTTCATGCATCGGCATGGGGCGCTGCTGCTCGCGCTCGACATCGATGTCACCTATGCGCTCACCTACATCCATCACGTGGAAGAGCTGGAGCAGGTGAGCTACCGCTCGTGGCGCAATGTGGCCATCGACCACACC
>JALOLX010000164.1 GCA_025455765.1 Flavobacteriales bacterium
AGTCCCCACCATGCGGCCTTGTGCATCGATCACCGTCACCACGGCCGGCGAGTTTCCCGGGCGTTCGATGGATACCAGATCGGATGCGGGATTCGGGAAGAGCCGCGTCCTGGCCTGGGGCACATCCTGGACCCCGGTGCTGATCACCTGCACAGGGGCCGATGGCGCCGAAACGCAACCCGGCCCTTCGGTAACCACAACGTGGTAGTTACCCGCTGCGGTGGCCTCCACGCACAGGTCGTTACCATCCGGAATGGGCTCGCCGTTCAGGAACCACTGCACCGTGCCGAAGGAGTAGGTGCAGAGGTACGGACCGACCTGCTGGATCGCTGGCACGAACGCGGTTTGCGGGCAACCGATCTGCGCCCGGAAGACATCACCAGCGTTCGCGATACCGATCAACGTTCCATCCACGAAGGCCGCATCGCTGAAGGACGCGTTCAAAACTTCGGAGATGTAGTTGTTCTCCCACGTAATTCCGCCATCCACGCTTCGCGAGGTCTGCCCGGAAGACCCGACCGCGTAGCCCGTGTCGGCATCGGTGAAAAAGATGGACTGTGTGGACTGTGGCGTTCCGCTCATGAGGGTCCATGTTTGCCCGCCGTCCGTGGTTCTATGCTGTCCTGTCCATCCGCGCTGTTCATCCAGGAAGAAGAGCGTCACCTGCCCCGCGCTCACCAATGGCCCAAGGTCGTTCCAGGTGATCCCGGCATCGGTTGTTTTGTACACACTGGTCCCTTCGCCCACGGCGTATCCGGTGGTTTCCGTTGGGAAGTACATGTCATACGGGTTGCCAGCGGGTGTGTAGGTCCAGCTGCTTCCACCGGTGGTGGTGCGGTAGAACCCGCCGTTCAAATTGCCCCCTGCCACGATGTAGGTGGTGGGCGAGAAGGACTGCGTGCAGCGGATCACCACTTGGGGGCGTGATGCGGTAGGTCCGTTCTGGACCGTTGCGTAAAGATCGTCGGTTCGCGTATTCACACCGAGACCACCGCCCGAGCTACCGGCACCATCGGGCCTCAGATGCACGCCCAGGCCGATCACATCCGATGCGGCCCAGTTCCTGCCGCCATCGGTCGTTCGCACGCCTTCAGCGGTGCCTGCGACAACCCCGATCTGATCGTTCGCGAAGCTCATTCTGGTCAAGCTGTTCGGTGTGCCCACGTGTACGATGTTCCACGTTGCACCCATGTCCAGTGAGCGATAAACGATCCCCGAAGCGCCCATCAGGCCTACGCCTGCCGGTGTGAAACTGAGCGAAAAGCGTTCGCGGTTGTCGGAGTTCTGCACCGTCCACGTGGCTCCGCCATCCGTACTGCGGATGATGCGGCTCAAGGCTCCACACGCGATCAACGTGTTGCCTTGCACTTCCAGATCGTTCATGGTGGACGTGGTCGGCGAGTTGATGCTCGACCAGGTATCGCCACCATCCACGGTGCGTAGGATGGCGCCCACCGCACCCACGCCGATCCCGTTCAGGGCATCCCAGAAGTGGAGGTCCTTGATGTTCACCAGTTGGGGCGTGGTCAATTGCTCCCACGTGCTTCCGCCATCGGTACTGCGCAGGATGAATTGCGCGGCCACAGCGAAGCCGAGTTGATCATCCACGAAGAAGAAACGTTCGAGTTGGGCGGTGATGCCGCTGTTCTGCAAGGTCCAGGTCAAGCCCGCATCCTCGGTCCGAAAGATCTTGCCGGTGGAGGTCCCGACAAATCCAAGCGTATCGTTCACGAAATGGATCGCCGTGCAATTCCCGATCATAACACCGGTGATCGTCACCGTCGGCAGGAAGCTGTCGAAGCCATCGTTGGTGCGATAGATCCTGCCGCCGTTCGCAGCGACCACCCCGCGTTGAGCGTCCCACATCCACAAGGCGCGGGGCATGCCGACGGCGCTGAAGTTGTTCGCCTTACGGTCCCAATGCGCGCCGCCATCCCGCGTGGAAAAGATGCCACCATGCAGGTCATCGATCATGAAGCCGGTCACCGGGTCGATCATTTTCAGGTCTCCCATGCGGTCATCGTCCCTGATGGGTGTGACCAGCTGCCATTGCTGGGCTTGAATGGGGAGTGTGATCACACCCAATAGGAGGATGCCGAGCAGTGTGGTCCGATGGGTCATGGTCTTTGTATGCTTGCGAAGGTAGGACAGTACCAACGGTACACCCTTGCGGGAAGGGGGTTCAGATCGTTCGCTCCGATACCTTTGGACAGCATGCTTCGGCTTCTTCTGTTCGCGGTCCTGAAGTTCCTGGCCTTGGCCGCTACGGCCCAGCGCATCGACAGTGTTCACGTGTTCAAATGGGCTGCTGATGGCCGTCAGACGGTCGCTTCGGCCCATACGCTGGGCTGGAAGTTGCACGTGCAGAAAGCCCCCCATACAGTGTTGAAAGGCGCAGAACTGCGTACCGTAAGCGAAGCGGTTCAGACCTACCAGCCTGTAAGGCAAGCGCCGGGGCCGCTCCCTGAACTTGGATACATTGCGATGGTCTTCTCCGGTGGCCGGCCTATGGTGTTGGGTGTCACACGCGACCTGGACCGTCTCATCAACCTCACCGCCCGGCGCGAGTACCGCCTGAGCGGTTGGGAGGATCATGTGTATATCCGCTCGCTGGTCGCCAAGCTCTTGGTGGCGCATTGAGCCGCGACGCTTCACGCCTTCATCGCTGCCTCCACCATGTTCCTGCTGCCGATGTACAACGGGCAGCGCTGGTGCAGCTCGGTGGGCTTCAGGTCCAGGATGCGGGTGGTGCCATCGGTGGCCATACCACCAGCTTGTTCCACCAGGAAGGCCAGTGGATTGGCTTCGTACAACAGGCGTAGCTTGCCCTTGGGTGCCTTGGTGGTGCCGGGGTAGAGGTACACACCGCCCTTGAGCAGGTTGCGGTGGAAGTCGGCCACGAGGCTGCCGATGTAGCGGGCGCTCATCTTCTTCTGCTTGCAGGCATCGATGTAGTTGCGCACGCCATCGCTGAACTCGTACCAGTTGCCCTCGTTGATGGAGTAGATCTTGCCATCGTCCGGGGTCTTCATGTCCGGGTAGCTGAGGCAGAAGGTGCCGATGCTGGGGTCGAGCGTGAAGCCATTGACGCCGTGGCCGGTGCTGTACACGAGCATGGTGCTGCTGCCGTACACGATGTAGCCGGCCGCCACCTGCGCGCTTCCGGGCTGCAGGAAGTCCTCCAGTGTGGCCTTGGGTCCGCTGCTCACACGCTTGTAGATGCTGAAGATGGTGCCGATGCTCACGTTCACATCGATGTTGCTGCTGCCATCCAGCGGGTCCATCGTCACCACGTACTTGCCGCCGTTGTCGAAGTGTACGATGTCGTCGTCCTCTTCGCTGGCCACGGCGCATACCGCCCCCTGGGTCTTCATCATGCGGATGAAGAGGTTGTTGGCATAGACGTCGAGCTTTTGCTGGGCCTCACCCTGCACGTTCTCGGTGCCTTCCGCGCCGAGGATGTCGGCCATCAGCCCGGCCTTGTTCACCTCGCGGTTCACGATCTTGGCGGCGAGGCGGAAGGCGGTGAGCAGGCTGCTGAGGTCGCCTGATGCGCCGGGGAATTCGGCCTGGCGTTCGACGATGAACTCGGAAAGGGTCTTGATGTCTGACATGGGCGTTCTGATGAAGCTTTTACGGCGACGACGCTGCAAAGATGCGGCTCTGCTTTCTTTGTGTCCATGAACGTTGTCATTCGCAAGGCTGAGGCGGCCGATGTGCCACGGATGTTGGAGCTGGTGCATGAACTGGCGCTTTTTGAGCGTGCACCGGAGGAGGTGACGGTCAGCTTGGAGCAAATGCGTGACGCCGGATTCGGCCCAGATCCCGTTTGGGTGGGCTGGGTGGCCGAGCTCGAAGGCGTTATCGTGGGAATGGCCGTTTGCTATGAGCGGTATTCGACGTGGAAAGGACGTAGGCTCTACTTGGAGGATATCGTGGTCACTGAAAGCGCACGCGGCAAGCGCATCGGTGAAATGCTGTTCAGGCAATGCGCGGCTTATGCCGTGGAACAGGACTACAGCGGCATGCTCTGGCAGGTGCTGGATTGGAATGTGGATGCCCATCGGTTCTATGACCGCTTCGGCGCCCATTACGCCAAGGAATGGTGGAACGGATCGGTCAGCAAGGAACAACTCAAGCAGATCGCAGTACGATGAAGGTATTCAAGTTCGGAGGGGCCAGCGTAAAGGACGCGGCCGGTGTGCGCAACGTGGCGAAGGTGCTCACGCATTTTCCTGCGGACGACCTGCTCATCGTGGTGAGCGCCATGGGCAAGACCACCAATGCGTTGGAGGAGGTGGTGTGGGCCTACGGCGAAGGACGTGATACGAAGCCTTTGGTGGAAGCCCTGCGATCGTTCCATTTTTCGGTGCTTGATGAGGTGGCGCCCGGTGATGAAGGTGCGCGCATCGGGCTGGAAGGATCGTTCCGCGACCTGCAACGTAGCCTGGCCCAGCGCTCCAGCGGTCGCGTGGACGAGGATTACGACCAGATCGTGTCGCTGGGTGAGGTCTGGAGCACGCTCATCGTCAGTGCCCATCTGCGCAACCACGGCATGCCCAACAGCTGGCTGGATGCGCGCACCGTGATCCGCACCGATGGCAGCTTCCGCGCGGCCCGTGTGGAATGGCAGGCGGCGGAGAACATGGCCGCGCGCTACCTGCAGCCCCTGTTCAAGGCGCGGCCCACCAAGGTGCTCACCCAAGGCTTCATC
>JALOLX010000165.1 GCA_025455765.1 Flavobacteriales bacterium
GATGGCGTGATCACGGGCTTCGGTCGCGTGGACGGCCGCCTGGTGTACGTGTTCTCGCAGGACTTCACCGTGCTTGGCGGTTCGCTGGCCGAGGCCCACGCACAGAAGATCTGCCGCATCATGGACCTGGCGATGCAGAACGGCGCGCCGGTCATCGGCCTCAACGACAGCGGGGGCGCGCGCATCCAGGAAGGCGTGGTGAGCCTGGGTGGGTATGCGGACATCTTCTACCGCAACGTGCGGGCCAGCGGGGTGATCCCCCAGATCAGTGCCATCCTGGGGCCCTGTGCGGGGGGCGCGGTGTACAGCCCGGCGCTCACGGACTTCGTGCTGATGGCCGAAGGCACCAGCTACATGTTCGTCACCGGTCCCAACGTGGTGAAGACCGTGACCCACGAGGAGGTGAGCAGCGAAGAACTGGGCGGCGCGAGCACCCACGCCAGCAAGAGCGGTGTAGCGCATTTCACGGCGCCCAACGAGATCGAGGCCATCCGCCAGCTGCGTCAACTGATCGGGTACATCCCCAGCAATTGTGAGGAAGAACCTCCGGTGCTGCCCTACACTGCGGGTGATGAATCGCGTCCTGCGCTGGACACCATCATTCCGGAGAACCCCAACCAGCCGTACGACATCCGCGAAGTGCTGAACGCGGTGATCGACCCGGACAGCAGCATGGAGGTGCATGCCGAGTATGCGCGCAACATGGTGGTGGGCTTTGCACGCGTAGCCGGCCGCACGGTGGGCTGCGTGGCCAACCAGCCTGCCACGCTCGCCGGCGTGCTCGATATCGATGCCAGCACCAAGGCCGCCCGCTTCGTGCGTTTCTGCGATGCGTTCAACATCCCATTGCTCGTGTTCGTGGACGTGCCCGGCTTCCTACCCGGCACGGATCAGGAATGGCGCGGCATCATCAACCACGGTGCGAAGCTGTTGTATGCGTTCAGTGAAGCCACGGTGCCGCGCATCACGGTGATCACCCGCAAGGCCTACGGTGGTGCGTACGATGTGATGAACAGCAAGCACATCGGCTGCGACATGAACTATGCATGGCCCAGTGCGGAGATCGCGGTGATGGGTGCGAAGGGCGCTGCGGAGATCATCTTCAAGAACGAGATCGCCAAGGCGGACGACCCCACGGCCAAGTGGCAGGAGAAGGAGCAGCAATACAAGGAGCAGTTCGCCAACCCTTACGAGGCTGCTGCGCGCGGCTATGTGGACGAGGTGATCCGGCCTTCGGACACCCGCCGCAAGATCATCGCTGCGCTGGACATGCTCAGGAACAAGGTGGAGAAGTTGCCGCGGAAGAAGCACGGGAACATCCCGCTGTGAACGAACTACGGTACTTACCCGAGTGGATCACGGGCTTTACCGGTGGCGCGCATCGTCCGGAGCGGGGAACCTTTGCCCCATCCAAACACCCCCACCATGCACCACCGTACCCTGCTTCAGATCGCACCCCTCCTGTTCCTCAGCGCATTGACCCTTGCGGCTTGCAACAAGGATGAGGATGCCCCCGCACCCACGACCCCCGGAGGTGGCGGTTCGGGCAACACCAACACGAACCCCAGCACCACCCCCTTCTACACCGATGCGGATGCGGTACTGGCCGCCGTACGTGTGAACACCACACAGACCACGCCCGTCGGCGAGTTCGACATCGTCATCGGCGGTGCCTCAGCGTTCTTCAGCAATGATCAGTTCAGCACCTTCCAGAACGTGGGTGCCGTAAGCTGCAATGGGGAGTCGCTTGGCATGCAGAGCAACAACACCTACGTGCATACGCCATCGGCCACGGCGCCCACCGGCATCGACCTGACAAGCAGCAACGAGGTGAGCTGGAACGTGGGCGGCGGTGGCGGCTTCAACGCGTTCACCTACGTACATACGGGACCGTTCCCCGCCGTCGGTACCATCAGCTCGGCCACCACGGTGGTGCGCGCCAATGGGTACACGCTCACGGCCAACAGCGTAGCCGGTGCCGACTCGGTGATCTTCATGGTGGGTGATGTGGTGCGCACACGGCCCGGCAACACGATCAGCCATACGTTCACCGCGCAGGACCTGGCTGGTCTGTCCGCTGGTCAATCGCTCATGCAAGTGGTGGGCTATACGGCGGATGGGGAGGACATCAACGGCAAGCGCATCTACTTCGTGAAGCAGGCGTCCCGCTCGCGCAGCATCACGGTGCAGTGATCGGTCCAATTGTCATGAGCGAGGGGGATCCACGGGTCCCCCTCCGTCATTCTGGACCTCGCTCGGGATCCGTAGTTTGGTCCCCGTGAGCACGATTCGGCAGTGGTTCAGAGGCAGTGTGGTGGTGGCGGTACTTGCAAGCAGTACATCGCACGGCACAACACCGCCTACCGGCGACCCAGTGATCGACTCCGCGCTGACCATGCCATACGACGAGCTGGTGCGCGACCTGCCTTTCTCGGAGGGTCTTCTGCGCCGGGCCCTCGTTCGCGCACAAGCGCCTGAAAAGGCTCGAGCGAGCGGTGCGTTGCACCGGTCCCTTTCCATCATACTGGGCATGGCCGGAGCACCGGACTCAGCCACCCACCATGGGCTGCTGGCGGTGGATGCCTTCCGCACCCAGAACGATCGGCTGATGTTGGGCGTGATGCTCTGCGACCTGGGACACGGCACCAAGCGGCGCGACCTGGACAAGGCGTTCGCGTACTACCGCGAAGGGGTGCCCATGCTGGAGGCCCTTGATGCGCGCCCGGAGCTCACCCGTGCGTACAACAACTTCTCGATGCTCTTCGAGATGCGGGGCGACATCGACAGCGCGCTCTATTACGGGCGCAAGGGCCTTGCCTTGAAGGAGGCCTTGCACGACAGCATCGGACTGCCGTACGGCTTGAACCGGGTGGCGCAGTACCTGCTGCACAAGGAGCGCTTTGCAGAGGCCCTGGCCCTTACCCTGCGCGCAGATAGCATCCGCCGGATCAGGAACGACCGGCATGGCATGGCCGAGCAGCTGCTCTTCTTCGGCGATCTGTACCATGCCTGGGGCAAGCGACCGGAGGCGATCACGTACTTCAGCCGGGCAGTGCAAGGCGCGCGCGCGGTGAAGGTCCCCTACATGGAGCAGTATGCACAAGAGCAATTGGCCGCGCTGTACGAGCACGCCGGTGATGCAGGTGCCGCATTAGCTGCCACACGGCGTGCGCACGCCATCCAGGACAGCCTCTTCAACGATCGCAACAGCCGCACCATCCTTGAGCTGGAGAAGCGCTTCGAAGTGGCGCAGAAGGACCGGGAGATCGCCGAGCTGCAGACCGAAAGCGCACGTCGCCGGCTGTACATCGGCCTGAGCCTTGGTGCACTGGTGATGCTGGCGGCCGGTGGGCTGGCCTGGCAACAGGTGCGGCAACGCAGGCTGCGTGCCGAACGCGATGCGGCGATCATCGCAGAACGGGAAGCGGGACTGCGGGCCGTGTTCGAGGCCACCGAGGAAGAGCGCCGCCGTCTTGCCCGCGAGCTGCATGATGGTGTGGGCCAGCAACTCGGCGGCCTCAAGCATCGGCTGCAGCACCTCACCCACGCCACCGATGCGTCGGCCCATGCAGAGACCGTAGCCTTGGTGGATGATACAGCGCGCGAAGTCCGTGACCTGGCCCACCAGCTGATGCCGCGCGCCCTTAGCCGCGTGGGCCTGGTACCTGCCCTGCAGGACCTTGTGCACCGCACCTTCGGACAAGGCCCGATCACCGCTGAGCTGGTGCATAGCGGTGTACCTGACATGCTGCCCGAGAACATCAGCACCGGCATCTACCGCATTGCACAGGAGCTGCTCGCCAACATCGTCAAGCACGCGCATGCCAGCCGTGTGGAGATGCAGCTGTTGCGCAACAAGGAACACCTGGTGCTGCTGGTGGAGGATGATGGTGTGGGCATCACAGCGGGTGCGGGATCCGGTGGGATCGGGCTTATGAACATGACCGACCGCGCACGGACCCTTGGCGGCACCTTCATCATCGAAGCACAACAGCCCCGTGGCACCGTCGCCGTGACGCGCATCCCATTGGTCAACATCAACGTAGCATCGGCATGAAGCAGCAGCCCATCCGCGTCCTACTTGTGGACGATCACCGCATCATTCTGGATGGTATCCGCGGACTACTGGACGGGGCTGCTGACATGACCTGTGTAGGCACTTCGGAGAATGGCGCGGAAGCGTTGGAGGTGCTTCGACATCTGGGGGTGGATGTGGTATTGATGGATCTGGACATGCCCGTGATGGACGGCATCGATACGCTGGAACGGATCAAGCGCGACCATGCTGCGGTGCGCTGCATCATGCTGAGCATGCATGATGAACCCGCCGTGGTGCGCAGGGTCATGGACATGGGCGCGGACGGTTACCTGGTGAAGAACTGTGGGCGTGAGGAACTGCTCTTCGCCATCCGCAGTGTACATGGAGGACAGCGGCATTTCCAAGGAAGCCTGGTGAGCGCCCTGCTGGAAGGGCAGCAGCACAAAGGCAGCGAACATCAATTGCTGAAGGACCTCAGCGAGCGTGAAGTGGAGGTGTTGGCGGGCTTGGCCGAGGGGCTCAGTAACAAAGAGATCGGCGACCGGCTTTTCATCAGTCCTCGCACAGTGGATACGCACCGCACCAACCTGATGAAGAAGCTGGGCATACACAACCTGGCCGGGCTGGTGCGGCTGGCATTGAAGGCGGGCCTGGTGAAGTGATCAGCGCCCCAG